>JAZRFY010000011.1:0-30142 GCA_045643885.1 Eubacteriales bacterium
GCCCACCTCAAGATTAGATATCCCTCTTAGCTTGACTAAGTAAGGGCACTTGAAGACTACGAGTTTGATAGGTCAGGGGTGTAAGTACAGTAATGTATTTAGCTGACTGATACTAATAGCCCGAGGGCTTGAACCTTCCAAGGTTATCAAGCGTTACACAAATTTACTTGAGTTTCAATAACTCTACAATCCCAATTCTTTATTCGGTTTTCAATGCTCAATCGAGCATTAAGCAAGGCATCGGGAAAGGGAAATGCACCTTTAGCTCAGCTGGTAGAGCAACTGACTCTTAATCAGTGGGTCCGGGGTTCGAGTCCCCGAAGGTGCACCACAGATACTGAGTATCTGATCTTGACCCAGAACCCTGAAGGGAGAAAGGTCTTGCGAGTCAGTGTTTCTAACGCAGAGGGTCCACCTGTACCCATTCCGAACACAGAAGTTAAGCTCTGCAGTGCCGAAAATACTTGTCTGGAGACGGACCGGGAAGATAGGTCAACGCTGACACAAAAAGTCGGTTATTCTAACGCAGAGGGTCCACCTGTACCCATTCCGAACACAGAAGTTAAGCTCTGCAGTGCCGAAAATACTTGTCTGGAGACGGACCGGGAAGATAGGTCATAGCCGACACATAGCAGGAAGTATTAATTGCTTCCTGCTTAAATATTCCTCTTTAGCTCAGTTGGTTAGAGCACCTGACTGTTAATCAGGGGGTCTTTGGTTCAAGTCCAAAAAGGGGAGCCAAGAAAAACGCACCGCAAAAGCGGTGCTTTTTTCTTGGCTTTTTTCTTTAAGCTTTATCCAAAGTCCTCGTAGCATTAACATTCAGGCAACCGAAGGTTGCTCTGACAAAAGCTTTTGCGTTTTTCGCAAGAAAATGTCACTTGTAAAAGTGACAAGCAAAACTTTTCTACGCGTTGCCTAAGCAACCGTAGGGTTAATCATAGGGGGTCTTTGGTTCAAGTCCAAAAAGGGGAGCCACAAAACAAAATATTGACAGTATTTTTTATCTGTGCTATAATTAATTACAATAATAAATCATATGGAGGTTTGTATGAATAAGCTAAAATATATAGCAGTATTGCTTTTAATTTCTATATTTGCTATTTATATTACCGGATGTACACCCTATAAATATGATGGGGATTATATAGATCTATATACTGTTGCGGTAAATAGTATATTCTCTGCTAAAGGATATATTCCCAATGCTGAAATCTTTGATGATCCTTTTATTGAAATTATAGAAATAGATGAATACGGTCGAACAATGTTTTTCTATTATGACGGTTTCGGTTATTTCGATAGAGATCATATGTATGATTCTGCATATTATGGTTATGCAATACTTATTATGCAAAAGTCAACAGAAAATCACGTATATTTTTATGAACATGATTGTTTAGAAACGTACTTTATGGAAGATAGAGACACTTTTTTTAATAATAAGGAATACACTAAAAATGATTATTCTGAATTAAAGGCAAAAAATGACTGGGGAAAGGAAATTGACGAGGATAAATGCACACAAAAGCCTCTTACCACTCGTAATTCCGGCAATTTGAAAATTGATGACTGGACTTATAATAAAATAATAAGTGCATATGCTAAAAGTAGTGGATACAAAGGTGATGACAACATATTCAGATATTCTGTATATAATACTTCCGACACTTATGGAAGAGAATTATACTACGTTTGGGGTGTGGGCAGAGATGCATTAGGTGAAGGTGTGAGTCCAAATTCTGTTGTTCAATACTTTGAATTTGCGATTATTTTCAATCCTGATGGAACTTATAATCAAGAAACGTGTATAATAGAGATTGATGATATCATAAATTTCAAAGAAAAGTTGATTGAATTTAAGTTGTTAAACAATTGGAATCAGCCTTATTATATATCTAATTAGTCGTATATAAATAATTAAAGCCGAGGCAATTGCCTCGGCTTTTAGGTTTTCTAAAAGTAAAAACACTATGATTTTTACATTTTTCAACAAATTTTAATTTTTATTTCAAAATTCTCTTTACAATTTATGAATTTTAGTATATAATACCAAAGTTGAAAAAATTTAGTTTTATATAAAGGTGATTTTATGTTAAATGATTTATTGTTTTCATGCAATGTGGTTGTTCCGATATTCCTATTGATTATATTGGGATACGTATTGACCAGAATAAAGCTTTGGGATGAGCATTTCTTGAAGATTGCGAATAATCTTTGCTTTAAATGCTTGTTGCCCGTGCTTCTTTTCTATAATGTTGCAAGTGCAAATATTATGGAGGTCTTCAACGGCAAGCTTATTCTTTACGTTTGCTTGTGCGCATGCGTGCTTTGTGGAATTTTGTTTTTAATAGTTCCTTTGTTTGTTAAGGATAACAAGCGTCGTGGTGTTATGATTCAAGGCACTTTCCGTTCAAACTTCCTTCTTTTTGGAGTTCCTCTTGGACTTAGCATCGGTGGTGTTCAGGGCTCTGTGTTGGCAGCTGTAGTAGCTTCTTTCTACGTACCCGTAATCAATATGCTTTCTGTAATTTCTCTTTACGCATTCAGCGATTCAAAGAATAAGAATTTGAAGTCTGCACTCATTGGAATTATCAAAAACCCATTGATAATCGGCGGTGTTTCCGGCCTTCTTTTCTCACTTTTGAGAAACTACATAGGATTTGAAATTCCTACGATGCTTGATACTACGTTAAGTAATATCAAATCCGTTGCCACACCGTTTGCTTTCCTTATTTTGGGTGGTGATCTTAAGTTTGGAAATATGTTCAAGAACATCAAATTTTCTGCGCTTTCCGTTCTTGGCAAGATTGTGATCATCCCTGCAGTTATGATCACGCTTTCTGCAATGCTTGGATTTGACAAGCTCGAAATGGCAATTCTTATCGCAGTTTTTGCAACACCTAATGCAGTTTCAAGCTATGCTATGGCAAGAAATTATGAGGCAGATCACGAGCTGGCCGGTGAGATCATCACACTTGGAACACTTCTTTCCATCATTACGATATTCATATTTATTACAATCTCAAAAACATTTGGTTGGATATAAAACAAACCCGAGGCATTTGTATTACAAATGCGAAACCGGCGATAAAAACAGAACGATAAATAAAAATTTGTCGAGAAGATAGCAACAGCGAGTTGCTTGTCAATGCCGGCAACCCGTGATATAATATAATCACAACTGTTGGAGGTGGTTATTTTATGGAAACAAAAGATATAATTTACGAATTAAGAACAAAAAGAGGACTTTCGCAAGAAGAACTTGCAGAAAAGGTGCTTGTTACTCGTCAGGCGGTTTCTCGATGGGAAATAGGCGAAACGATACCGAACATAGATACTCTAAAACTCCTTTCAAAACTGTTTAACGTGTCGATCAACACTCTCCTTGGCTCTCCGAGAGAACTCGTCTGCCAGTGCTGCGGAATGCCTATTGAGGATTGTAATATCAGCCGTGAAACTGTCGGCCATTTCAATGAGGAATATTGTCAATGGTGTTATGCTGACGGCGAATACACCCTTGATATTTGGAGACGATATGCTGAAATAGGCGGAAAAGAGAAGCTCGAAGAATTCAAGCTCCAATTAATCGACGAACTCAACACACTTTTGAATATCGAAGGTTTGCCCAAGGTAGAAAAGTTAAACGTGCTGCCGGGAGAGTTTGTCAATATGGAATACACCCTTCCGAATGGGGAAAAAGCAAAATTCCTTGACGATAAGCAGACATATCTCGGTAGTCAGCTTGAAAGCGATTTCGGCATATGCTTTGGTATAGTTGCAAATATGGATTTTCTTCTTATATGCTCGTATGAAGAAAACGGTGAAAACCCCGAATTGGTCATATATAAGAAAAGATAGTCAAATTCCAATTTATCAAACAGTATAAGTGAGCCCCGACAGACCTTGAAAATCTGTCGGGGCTATCTATTTGTTTACTGCGGAGTAAATTTGTAATATTGTGATTTCTCCGATAAGAACATCACGCTTTACCTCGGGTTTTATTATTTACATAAATATCATAACTGCAGCAGTAAGGATAATAAGGAATCCAAAATTGAGTGCTGCAAAGAGTCCAAGATATTGAGCAGTTTTGCCCTTAACGTGGGACGTGTATTCACGGAACGTGATAAGGCTTGCAAGTGAAGAAATAAGTGTTCCAACGCCACCGATGTTTACTCCAAGTAAAAGCTCCTTATAGTTTTCGGTAAACTCTGACAACAAAATTGCTGAGGGAACATTACTGATAAACTGACATGAAAGAATGCTTGTAAGAAGAGTATTCTTTTCAAGCAAGGATGAAAAGAATGTGTTTACAACCTCAATTCTTGAGACGTTGCCAGCCAATAAGAAGAAGGAAACAAAGGTGAGAAGCAAGGGATAATCTACTTTTTTGAGAGCATCTCTGTCAGTTGCAAAAATTGCAATGAAAATGATGGGAAGACATACGTAGTAAGGAATAAGTCTGAATACCATCAAAATAGTCAAAGCAAATAAGACAAGATAAAACGCTGTCTTTTTGGGTTCGATTTTCTCTTTGTCATCATTTTGAAGAGTAAGCTCTTCTTTAGGAATGAAGAAGCAGCCTGCAGTAAAGAGAACGATTGAAAGAATAAAGGGGAACACCATTATTCCCATAAACTCAAGTGTAGGAATATTGAATTTAGTATAGATGTAAAGGTTTTGGGGATTGCCAAAGGGTGTGAGCATACCACCAAGATTTGCCGCTATATTCTGGATAATGAATATGGGGGCCATATACTTTTCCTTGCCTGTTGATGAAAGAGAAATGTAACCCAAAGGCAAGAAGGTCAAAAGAGCCATATCGTTAGCAAGGAACATTGAACCGATGAAGGTAATGTACACAAGTGCTAAAGAAAGAGTGCGGGTATTTCCTGTAAGAGCTACGATTTTTTTAGCTGTGATAGTAAAGAATCTGACATTCTTAAGTGCACAAATTACTGCGAGTGTGCAGAAAAGACAAGTAAGAGTCTTAAAATCGAAATACTCTACATATTTAGAGTCAGGCTTTACGATAAAGCAAGACGCTATAGCTAATGTTGCTGCAATTACAAGAACAAAGTTTTTAGATGCAAAAGCAACAGCCTTATTTTTCAATTCATTAAATATTTTGTTTAAGTCCAAGTGTTGGTTTAACTCTTGCTTGGTCTTGGAAGATACGCTCATAATTACCTACCTATTAAAATAATAAATAAAAGACAAACCAAGGAGAAAGTATATCACTAAAGATATATTTTGTCAATAGGATTTTGGTGAAAAAATTCCTTGATTAATGTGATTAATTATGATAAAATAATAAAAAAGCCCAGGAGGTTGAGATGAAGACTATCCATTTTAGAAATACCGAGAAGATAAAGGGAATTAAAGCCTCATTTTATGACAGTAACGCGTTGGCTGACGAGATAATGTTGTCTGATTTTTTTGACGGCGATATAGCCATAGGATTTGATAATATTAAATATGACCATATAAAATTTTCATCGAACGACGGTCATAGCACAAGCGCAGTGTTTACAGGAGCCTTTTCTATAGGCGTAGAATATAAAAAATGTGAAGCTATGGATAGGGAGCTAACATATCTTTTTTCAAAGGATATTACCTCTACAGGCAGAGTTGATAATTATGAGCTTTATGACGAAAAGAACCTTGCCCATAGAACAAACAAATCCAAAAAAATAAGTGTCTTTGTTCCTTCAAGCTATGATGGAAGCAAGGTGCATGATATCTTATATTTTTTCGACGCGCAAAATCTATTTTGCAATGCAGGAGAATACACTAAAAACGGAGATCCCTATGGCTCTTGGCAGCTTGACGTTGTTGTGTCAGAGCTTATGCGTCAATTTGGCAAAAATATTATTGTAGTTGGAATTGATAATGCCGATGAATATAGAAGCCACGAGCTTTTTATGAGTCCTGATACCTTTGGAACTCTTTCAAAGCTTGCAACTGATATTCCCGACGATAACTTTTCAAAGGGATATCTCGACGGCCTTTCAGAATTTATGGTCAAAACGCTCCATCCGTTTATCAAGGAAAAATATCTTGTTAAGGAAGATAATATCGGAATAGGTGGATCATCAATGGGAGGAATTGCTGCATTTTATTGTGGACTTAGAGAAGAGGGATTTTATAGTTATGTTCTCTCATATTCGCCTGCGTACGGTCTTTATGAGATGAGTGCCTTTGAAAACTACTTTGCAACAAAGGATTTTGTTCACAAAGCCGAAATTTTGCCCCGTATTCACATTTATTGCGGAGGTGGGGACCAACTCGAGCAGCAGCTTTTGCCATCCTCTAAGGCAATGAAATCGACTCTCGTGGCATATGGATATCCGTTGTCAAAGATTTATGAGACCTATGACGATGAAAAGCCACACAACGAGGAATCCTGGAGACTTGTTTTGTGCGATAGCTTTACTAAATTGTTTGATCTTAAATAAATGGAAAGCACCGACTTATTCGTCGGTGCTTTTGCTGTTTTTATTGATTTTTGCAAGAGGATTTTGCTCCATCGCAGAGCGCATATTTTCATTTGAAACGTGAGTGTATATCTGCGTGGTGTTGAGCTGCTCGTGACCTAAAATATCCTTCAAAACTCGCACGTCAACGTTGCCACTTTGATACATAAGAGTTGCTGCGGTGTGACGAAGCTTGTGCACGGAGTATTTTTTAGCCTCAAGACCCGCAAGCTCAAGATATTTGTAAACCATCCACTGAACTGTTTTAACGCTTATTCGTTTGTTGAGTCTGCTAAGGAAAAGTGCCTTGGTTTCGATGCCCTCATACTTTTGAGAAAGACGGATTTCGAGATAATCCTTTAAAACCTCTCTGCAAGCTTCGTTGAGATATATGATTCGTTCCTTGTTACCCTTACCGAGAACGCGAAGGGAACGAAGCTCACGGTCGATATCGGTGAGATTAATTCCAACAAGCTCAGAAAGACGCATTCCACAGTTTAAGAAGAGCGTGATTATGCAATAATCTCTTTCCTTGGTGTTTGAATCTTTATCATCAATAATTGCTTGAAGAAGCATCATTGATTCGTCGAGATTTAAGAATTTGGGCAAGGCTTTCTTGGGCTTGGGAGATTCAATATTGATTGCAGGATTTTCTTCAAAGTAATTCTTTTTTATTGTGAAATACTTATAAAGTCCCTTGATAGCAGAAAGCTTTCTTGCTTTAGCACTCCACATATTTTTTCTGGAGTCACTTGCATAGAATAAAAACTCATATATTTGCTCGGTTTTGATTTTTGAAAGATAATCAGCATCAATGCTTCTGACGTCAATATTATAGAATTCATCACTATTTATCTCAATACCGTTTTGTACTGCCAAAAGGTATCTGAAGAACGTTCTGATATCGAGCATATATTCATTAACAGTCTTTTCAGAGCAGCCCTGGATTGTGCGCTTGTAGATGGCAAACTGTTGAACCTGCTCGGAAAATTCAGTCATTGAGGGATAGGAACTCATACAAACCTCCAATTATACAAAATAACCATCTATATTCTAACACAAAAACATAAAAAAGGGAATAGAAAAATAAAAAAATATCTATAAATATTTTAAAAATGTGCTTGACAAATTAAGATATATGTGTTAATATATATGAGTCGCATATAGTGATATGTGCCATTAGCTCAGCCGGATAGAGTGTTTGGCTACGAACCAAAAGGTCGGGGGTTCGAATCCCTCATGGCACGCCAAAAAGGAGATGCAATCGCATCTCCTTTTTTGTTATAAAATATTTCAGCGCCCATTATTAAATGGGCGCTATTTTTGTTGATTAAACGTCTATATCCTTGATATATTCACTACCGTGCTCGGCAATGAATTTCTTACGTGCAGGAAGATCGTCACCAAGAAGTGTTTCAAACATGACCTCAGTAAGATACGGATCGGCAGGATCAACCGAGATAAGACGGCGTGTTTCGGGATTCATAGTTGTTTCCCACATCATCTCAGGCTCGTTTTCACCGAGTCCCTTTGAACGCTGAATGGTGTATTTTGTACCCTCAAGCTTTTTAAGAAGAGCCGCCTTTTCGAATTCATCGAAAGCAAAATAAGTCTTGTCCTTGGCAGTAATCTCAAAAAGGGGAGTTTCTGCAATGAATACCTTGTGCTCCTTAAGAAGAGTGGGAAGCAAACGGTAGAAAAGTGTCAAAAGAAGAGTTCTGATCTGGAATCCGTCTTCATCGGCATCGGTACAAAGAATAATCTTGGACCACTTAAGGTCGTTGATATCAAAGGGATCTATGTTACCCTTGACCTTGCCCTTGATTTCAACACCGCATCCTATAACACGAAGGAGGTCGGTGATGATCTCACTCTTGAAGATCTTTTCATAGGAGCTCTTAAGACAGTTAAGTGTTTTACCTCTTACGGGAATGATTGCCTGGAATTCGGCATTTCTACCGAGCTTACAGGATGTAAGAGCAGAATCACCCTCAACGATATAAAGCTCTCTTACTGCAGGATCCTTTGAACGGCAGTTAACGAACTTTTCAACCTTATTTGAAAAGTCCATTTTTGTCTTAAGACTTTCCTTAAGCTGAATTCTTGTTTTTTCGGCATTCTCACGTGAACGTCTGTTTATAAGAACCTGGTTTGCGAATTTTTCCGCCTCAACGGGATTCTCCATAAAATAGATTTCGAGATTCTTTTTAAGGAATTCCGTCATTGCTTCATAAATGAATGTATTTGTAATGGACTTTTTCGTCTGGTTCTCATATGAGGTCATTGTTGAGAAGCTGTTGATAACAAGGCAAAGACAATCGGCCACGTCAGTAAACTGAATCTTTGCCTCAGTCTTGTTGTATTTATTTGCATTCTTGATATATTTGTCAAGCGCATAAACAAAGGCAACCTTAACGGCCTTATCGGGAGAGCCACCGTGTTCAAGAAAGCTTGAGTTGTGGTAGTATTCGAGCTTGTTTACTGTATTTGAAACGCAGAATGAAAAGTCTGCCTTAAGCTTGTATTCATCCTTGTCATTTCTATCGCGTCCCTGTGTTTCAAGGTGCCAAAGAACAGGCTCGGTTGCGGCGCTTTCTCCACACATCTCCTTGATGTAGTCGGAAATACCGTTCTCATATTTAAATGATTTCTTAGAAAACTTTTTGCCGTCCTCTTCAACGTTAAGCTCAAATTCAATGCCTGAGTTGATAACTGCCTGACGGTGAAGAGTTTCTTCAAAGAAGGAAACGGGGATATTGATATCCGTAAAAACGTCAAGGTCGGGCTTCCAACGAATTACCGTACCTGTGCGCTTTTCACCCTTGCTAAGCTCGCGAGTCTGAAGCTCACTTATAGGCTCACCCTTTTTAAAATGGATGGAATGCTCATAAGTGCCGTCATAAGAGAAAACGTCCATATACTCAGAGCTGTACTGTGTAGCACATGCACCAAGACCGTTAAGACCGAGAGAATATTCATATGCAGAATCCTCGTTGTTATTGTCATACTTACCGCCTGCATAAAGCTCACAGTAAATAAGGTCCCAGTTCCATCTGCCTTCAGCTTCGTTATATCCAAGCGGAACACCTCTACCGTGGTCGTCAACCTCGATTGAGTGATCCTTATATGCAGTTACCTTAATAAGACTTCCGTGTCCTTCGCGTGCCTCGTCAACTGAGTTTGAGAGAATCTCGAAAAATGAGTGTTCACAACCCTCAAGACCGTCAGACCCGAAAATAACACCGGGACGCATTCTGACTCTGTCCGCGCCCTTTAAAGCCTTGATGCTTTGGTTATCATATTGTGGTGTGGTGCTTTTAGTTTTTGCCATTTTTATCTCCAAAAATATAATAATCTATAATATAATATAATTATACCAAAAAAAATTCCATTTGAAAAGGGCTTTTTGCAAAAAAATCCTTAAATATCAACTATTTTTCTATTGCAAAAGATATAAAAAAATTGTATAATATAAGGTAAGTGATTTTGTTTTTGGAGGTTGCTATGAAAACAGTCGAACTCATTAAAAACAGAATAAAAAATGCGCGATGTGCAGTGCTTGGATTGGGCGTTTCAAATTTGCCCCTTGTAGAGCTTTTGCTCGAGTGTGGAAATGAAATTACTGTGTACGATAAGAACTCTATTAAGCAACTTGGAGATAAGGCATTGGATTTTAAATCCCGAGGAGTTAAATTTGTAACGGGTGAAAATTATCTTGATGAAATTTGTGCAGATATAATTTTCCGATCTCCGGGTATCCGTCCCGACTATAAGGGGATTTTGAATGCCGTTCAAAATGGTGCAGAGCTTACGTCTGAAATGGAGCTTTTCCTTGAATTGACTCCTGCAACTGTTTTGGGCGTTACAGGTAGTGACGGAAAAACCACAACAACCACTATTTCATATAAATTGCTTGAAAAAGAGTTTGAAAACAGTGAAAGAAACATTTACGTTGGTGGAAATATTGGCACTCCCTTGCTTTCAAAGGTTGGAGAAATGACAGATAGGGATATTTGTGTGCTTGAGCTTTCAAGCTTTCAGCTTTTCACAGCAAGAAAGTCTCCGATGCGTGCAGTTATCACTAACTTGAGTCCCAATCATCTTGATTGGCATCCCGATATGGATGAATATGTGAATGCTAAAACCAATATTTATAGATACGGTGCAAATCACTTGACTCTCAATGCAGATAACGATATTTGCAAAACACTTGATATAGAAAATTCAATTGAAAAAACAGTATTTTCCGCTGCACTTACAGTTGAGAGAGCAATACTTGAAAATATCAGTTCATCTCTTCTTGTTGATGGCAATTTCGTTTGCCGATATCATGACGGAAAGCTTGAGAAGATATTGAATATTGACGATATTCTTCTTCCCGGCATTCACAATATAGAAAACTATATGGCAGCAATTTCCTTGACCTTTGGATATGTTTCAAACGAAACGGTAACTTCACTTGCTAAAACCTTTGGTGGAGTTGAGCACCGTCTTGAATTTGTACGTGAGCTTGACGGAGTAAAATATTATAATAGCTCGATAGACTCAAGCCCTTCAAGAACTGCTGCAGCTCTTTCGGCACTAAAGGAAAAGCCCATCGTTATTTGTGGAGGGTATGATAAAAATATTCCTTTTGAGCCGTTAGCCGATGCTCTTGTTCAAAGAGCAAAGGCAGTAGTGCTCACAGGAGCAACTGCCGAGAAAATATTGCACTCTATAGAGGCAAAAGAATCAAAGCTTGAGGTTTTTGTAGAATCCGATTTTGAACTTGCAGTAACCAAGGCAAGAAATCTTGCAAAAGAGGGCGATACAGTTTTGCTTTCACCTGCGTGTGCAAGCTTTGATGCCTTTAAAAACTTTATGGAGAGAGGCAATAAATTCAAACAGATAGTTAATGATTTTAAATAGATAGGAGAAAATTATGGAACTTAAAAAGCTTATTGTTGATCTTTCAAGCCTTATGAGCATTGGCGGTCATGAAAGATTTGAAAGAGAAAAGCTGATAGCTCTTGTTGGAGATCAATTTGATGAAAATTATCTTGACAACGTTGGCAATCAGATTTTCGTTAAAAGATGTGGCAAAGAAAATGCCCCTAAAATAATGCTCGACGCACATATGGATGAAATCGGTATGATCGTAACTGAAATCCTTGACGGAGGATTCTTAAGAGTTACAAACATCGGTGGCATAGATACTGGTATTTTGCAGGCAAGTGACGTAATTATTTACGGAAAAGAAGAAAGACTTTTCGGTGTTATCGCGTCAACTCCTCCTCATCTTGCAACAGGTGATAATAAAACTCTTCCTCAGATGGATGAGCTTCTTATCGACACTTGTCTTACAAAAGAGGAGCTTGAGAGTAAGATCAGAATCGGCACACCCGTAGGATTTGCTCCAAAATATACTGAGATGCTTGGTAATAAGATAATGGGCAAGAGCTTTGACGATAAGGCTTGCGCTGCTTGCGCTATTTATGCTGCAGCAACAACTGATAAGGAGTCTCTTGCAGGTGACGTTTACGTTATGCTTTCTTGTTGCGAGGAGGTTACAGGCATGGTTGCACCCGGTGCATATGCTCTTAATCCCGATTATGCAATGAGCATCGACGTAAATCTTGGCAGAGTCCCCGGCACAAAGAAAGAGGATACTGTTGAGCTTGGTAAAGGCCCGTCCATCACAATTTCAGCAGTAACTGACAGAAAGCTTACAAATATGCTTTTTGATATTGTAAAGGAAAAGGAAATTCCTCATCAGATTTCCGTTTCTCCCACACATACGGGAACAAATGCCGTTTCCATTCAGCTTTCAAGAGAGGGCATTCCCACAGTTGACGTAGGACTTCCTCTTGCAAGCATGCATACTTATAACGAGATTATTTCACTTGACGATACAAAAACACTTTGCGATCTTATCTCTGCTTTCATTACAAGCGAAGAGATTGCAAACGAATATGGCAAAGGAGGACTTGTAATATGAAAAGATATGGAATCGACCTTTTAGAATATCTTTGTCAGAAATTTGGTCCTACTGGCTTTGAAAATGAGGTTGCCGATGCAATTATAGAGCAGCTTGGTGACGATTGCGATAAGATTGCCAAGGATACCTTTGGTAATGTTTATGCATTGGTAAAGGGAACTGACTCAACTGATAGAGTTATGATTTCATCCCATATGGACGAGGTTGGATTTATGATTACCGACATCGACAGTGACGGTTATATTAAATTCGCAAATCTTGGTGGAATCGATCCTAAGGTTCTTTACGGCAAGCAGGTTATTTTAGGTAACGAAAAGAACAAAATCAATGGTGTTATCGCAGCTAAAGCTATTCACCATAAGAGACGCGAGGATCGTTTCTCAGTAACTCCCATCAAGGAGATGTATATTGATATCGGTGCAAAAGATGCCGATGAAGTAAAGGAATACGTAAATATCGGTGACTTTGGCGTATTCAATTCCGACTTTGTATTCTTTGGTACAAATAATAAATATGCCAAGGGCAAGGCTATCGACGATAGAGCTGGCTGCTGCGCTATGATTGAGGCAATAAGAAAGATCAGAGAAGAGGACATCAAACTTCCTTTCGATACATATTTTTGCTTTACAGTAAGAGAAGAGGTTGGACTTTCAGGTGCAAAGGTTGCAGCCGAAAAGGTTAAGCCCTCTCGCGCAATCATCCTTGAGAGCACAGCTATCGGCGATATCGCAGGCGCTCCTGCACACAAGAGAGTTGCCGACGTTGGAAGTGGTGGAGTTATCTCCCTTATGGATAGATCCACTATCTATGATGCTGAATTTGTTAATTTCACACTCGATACAGCTAAGGATAACGGTATTAAGGCTCAGGTTAAGAGATATGTTTCCGGTGGCAATGATGCAGGACATATCCACAAATCCGGCAAGGGCGTTAAATGTGTAGCTATATCAATGGGTACAAGATATCTTCATTCTCCTGCATGCGTTGCAAGTATGGAGGACTATGAATCAATCAGAGAGCTTGTTTTTGCAATGCTCAAGAATATGAAAGCGGAGGTTTAATATTATGTATAATACATTAAAACAAATTACACTCATTCACGGAGTATCAGGTAAAGAGCATAGAGTTGCTAACGGCATTAAGGAGATGATTGCTCCTTACTGTGACGAGGCACATATTGATGCTCTTGGCAATCTTATTGCACTTAAAAAGGGTAACGGAGCAAATCCTAAAAAGGTATTGCTTTGTGGACATATGGATGAAATCGGCTTTATCGTAAATTTTGTTGAGGATAACGGTTTTGTTCGTGTTGCACCTATTGGAGGAATCAACTGGGTAGCATGTGCTTTCGGTGAAGTGGTTTCTGAACACGGTGTACACGGTGTGCTCGTCCCTAATTCAGGAACAAAGGCATCTGAATTTGCACCCGACCTTTTCTACATTGATATTGGCGCAGATAATAAGAAGAGTGCTGAAAGAAAGGTTAAGATCGGTGACACTTTTGTTCTTAAATCCAACCTTACAAAGCTTAACGCAAATAGAGTAGTGGGTAGACCTCTTGACGATAGAGCAGGATGTGGAATCGTTTTTGAAATTGCAAAGAGAATTGCTGCAGAACCAGTTGCAGATGACGTATATTACGTTTTCAGCGTTCAGGAAGAAGTAGGATGCCGTGGCTCTAAGACTGCTGCATTTGCTATTCAGCCCGACGTTTCTCTTACGTTTGACGTTACAGGCACAGGTGACACTGCAGGTGCTAAGCCCATGGCAGTTAAGCTTGGCGGTGGTGCTGCTATTAAGATTAAGGATATGTCCGTTATTTGCGATAGTGAGATCGTGGACAAGCTTGTTAGCCTTGCCAAGGAAAAGAATATCAAGAGTCAGCTCGAGGTTCTTCAGTACGGTGGCACAGACACATCATCTATTCAGATGACAGGTGCAGGATGCCGTGCAGGTGCAATTTCAATTCCTTCAAGATATATCCATTCAGGAGTTGAGATGATCGATATGAATGACTATAAGGCATGTATCGACCTTGCTATTGAATTTATTAAGGAGTAATTATGGAATTTTCAAGTAAAATTTGGGATATTGTTTCAGAAGCTGAAGCAGCCCTTAATGATACTTTCCGCGAAATAGATAAAATCTCATTTAATAACACTAAAAGAGTTATGAATTCCTTTGCAGAGCATAGAGTTTCTGACGGTATGTTTGTAAGTACAAGTGGCTACGGATACGATGATAAGGGTAGAGATACCCTTGATGAGATTTGGGCTGACGTCTTTGGATGTGAGGCTGCACTTGTAAGACATTCAATAGTAAGTGGAACTCATGCTTTGACAATTGGTCTTTTTGGAATCTTGCGTCCTGGCGATATTATGCTTTCTGTTGCAGGAAAGCCCTATGATACTCTTGAAGAGGTAATAGGTATAGTTGGAGAAAGAGGAAACGGTTCCTTAAAGGATTTTGGTGTTGAATATAAGCAGATCGAGCTTAAAGAAGACGGCACCTTTGATTATGATGCAGTTGGAAAAGAGCTTAAGGTAAATGCCCAAAAGATAAAGATGGTATTTATTCAGCGCTCTAAGGGATATCTTAACAGAAGAACTCTTACGGTTGACGAAATCGGTGAGATGGCTCGTTTTGTAAAGTCCCTCTCACCCGATACCTTTGTTGTAGTTGATAACTGCTACGGTGAATTCGTTGAAGAAAAAGAGCCGACTGCAGTGGGGGTTGACCTTTGCATCGGATCTCTTATCAAAAATCCCGGTGGTGGTATGGCTGAGACAGGTGGATATTTTGCCGGCACAAAGCGTGCAATCGAGCTTGTAAGCTATCGTCTTACTTCTCCCGGTACAGGTGGTGAAGTAGGCGCGACCATCGGTCAGAATAAGAGCATGTATAAAGGACTTTTCTATGCTCCTCATACAACTGCTCAAGCACTTAAAACAGGATATCTTGCAGCATATATCTTTGAAAAAATGGGATATAATGCAGTTCCCAAATGGAACGAAAAGCGCTCCGATATTATTCAAACAGTAATCACCGAGGATCCCGATATCCTTTGTGCATTTTGTCGTGGAATTCAGGCAGGATCTCCCGTAGATGCTTTCGTAACTCCCGAGCCTTGGGATATGCCCGGCTATACCGATAAGGTAATTATGGCTGCAGGTGCATTCACACAGGGTTCATCAATCGAGCTTTCAGCTGATGGACCTATCAGACCTCCCTATACTGTATATTTCCAGGGTGGTCTTACATATGAGAGTGGAAAGATTGGAATTATGAGTGCCGCTCAAACGGTCATGGATCTGGAGAAAAAATGAAAGAGATTTATTTAGATAATAGTGCCACCACTCCTATTTGCGATGAAGCCAAACGAGCAATGATGGAAGCTATGGAGTCCTATGGCAATCCTTCATCGCTCCATTCAAAGGGATTTGAGTCATCTAAAATTATTGCTGATGCAAAATCAAAAATTCTCGCATCACTCTTTGTAAGGAACGGCAAGCCGGAAAATATAGTTTTCACGTCAAGTGGAACTGAAGCTGATAATCTTGCACTTTTTGGTGTTGCCTATGCCAAAACAAGAAGAGCAAACCGAATCATCACAACTGACTCCGAGCATTCAGCAATAGAAAACAGCTTGAAGGCACTTGAGGATGATGGCTTTGATGTTGTTCGTCTTTCCACAAAGGGCGGAGTAATCAATATTGACGAGTTCAAATCAGCAATTAATAAAAACACGTTGCTTGTCACCATGATGCACGTCAACAACGAAACGGGAGCCGTTTACGATCTTAAAGAATGCTTTAAAATTGCTAAAGAGATCAATCCCGACGTTGTAACGCATACCGATGCCGTTCAGTCCTATATGAAGGTTAAGGTGTCACCAACGGATCTTTTTGCTGATTTGATTACAGTGAGTGCACATAAAATTCACGGTCCAAAGGGAATAGGTGCTCTCTATATAAGCCCCGAGGTGATCAAGAAAAAGCAAATTAAACCCATAATATACGGTGGAGGACAGGAGGGAACTCTTCGTTCAGGAACCGAAAATATTATCGGTATTGCAGGATTTGGCGCAGCTGCGGAAAGAGGTTATAAGAGCCTTTCTGCCGATGTAAGAGCAATGAGAGCGCAAAGGGAATATCTTCTTTCAAGACTTTCAGAGCTTGATGTAAGAATTAATCTTCCAATGAACGAATGTGCCCCCCATATAGTAAATATAGTTCTGCCTTCCATCAAGAGTGAAACTATGCTTCATCATCTTTCTGCAAGTGGAATTTACGTTTCAAGCGGCTCTGCTTGTTCGTCAAACTCTTCTGCCAAAAAGGTGAGTAGAGCACTTCGTGGATTTGGTCTTTCAGATTTTGATGCTGATTGCTCGATGAGAATAAGCCTTTCACCAAGCAATACTAAAGAGGATATCGACACACTTATACTACACCTTGACGAGGGCATAAAAAAGCTTGTTAAGATTCATTAATAATAAAGCGGTGAGCAAAATTGCTCACCGCCTTATTTTTTTCGTTTGCTTCTTGAAAATATCTTTACAACCTCGACTATCGGTATAACAAGAGAAGCAAGAACAATACAAATTATATAGTCCATAATACCGAGATTTATAAGTGAGAATGCCTGAGTCAAAAATGGAATCTCTATCACGGCAATTGTAAGAACAAGTGAAACTGCTCCTGCAGCAATAAGCCAAATATTATTATTTTGAAGCTTGAAAATTGAGCCGTGGAGTGTACGCATATTGAAGGAATGCAAAATTTCAGTAACGGAAAGAGTGAAAAATGCCATAGTAGTACCAATCATTTCGGCACTAAATAACCCCGCTGCAATATCTTTGCTATAATATGCTTTTGCTAAATAGCCCCTGCCTATAAAATATGAAATCAAGGTGATGATTGTAACTATAGCTCCTTGATAGATAACGGCAATTCCCAAACCGTCAGAAAATATCCCATCGTTATTCTTCCTTGGAGCTCTTTTCATAAGATCATCCTCGGGCTTTTCCATTCCAAGTGCCAAGGCAGGAAAACAGTCGGTAATCAGATTTATCCATAAAAGATGAACGGCTAAAAATATATTTTGAATGCCGAGCAAGGTGGCCAAAAATATGGTAAGCACCTCGGATAGATTTGAAGCAAGTAAAAACTGAATTGATTTTCTTATATTGTCATATATTCGTCGGCCTTCTCCTACGGCAGAAACAATTGTTGCAAAGTTGTCGTCTGCAAGTACCATATCCGCCACACCCTTGGTAACGTCAGTGCCCGTAATGCCCATCCCGATACCAATGTCAGCGTTTTTAATTGAAGGAGCATCGTTAACGCCGTCACCCGTCATGGCAGTAATCAGACCCTTTTTGCGCCAAGCATTAACGATTCTTGTTTTATGCTCGGGTTGAACTCGTGCATATACCGAGTATTTCTCAACGATAGAATCGAATTTTGCATCCTCAATCTCATCAAGCTCAGCACCCATTATTGCCTCGGTTGAATTTTTGATAATGCCAAGCTCTTTGGCGATTGCAATGGCTGTATCCTTATGGTCACCCGTTATCATTATGGGACGTATCCCTGCATTTTTGCAATCTTCTATTGCAAGCTTTACTTCAGGTCTTATAGGATCTATCATGCCGACCATGCCAATAAAGCATAGATCGTTTTCGTGTTCTTCGGCTTCATAGGAATCAGGAGTGGTTTTGAGCATCTTTTGAGCAACTGCCAGGACACGCAAAGCATTGTCTGCCATTGATTTGTTGGCAAGAAGAATTTCATCTCTGTCTTTATCGGATAAATTCATTTCTACATCGTTTTTTATTATTTTAGAGCAACGCTTTAATACTTCGTCGGGAGCGCCCTTTGTGAATTGTAAAATATCACCCTCACTATTTTTGTGAAAGGTAGTCATCATTTTTCTGCTTGAGTCAAAGGGAATTTCTCCTATGCGAGGAAGAAGACTCTTTTGATGATTTTTTGAAGAACCCACCGATTGGGCAAATAAAACAAGAGCACATTCCGTCGGTTCCCCGATTACAATGCCGTCATGAGCGTCAAATTCTGCATCTGAGCACAGGGACATAGCTGTTGCTATAAGATGAGCATCATTCCCATAATGCTCTGTAACGGTCATTTTATTTTGCGTCAGAGTGCCCGTCTTATCCGAACAAATTACCTGAGTGCATCCCAAGGTTTCAACTGCAGTTAGCTTTCTGATTATCGCGTTGCGCTTTGACATGTTGGTCACACCAATTGAAAGAACGATTGTAACAACCGTGGATAATCCCTCGGGTATAGCAGCAACTGCCAAAGAAATAGCTACCATAAAGAAATCCATAATTTTGCTTAGGGTGAATGGCTCTGAGCTTAATAATTCTCTTGCTAGGTTAATGCCAAAAACAATTATGGAAATTCCGATAACAAGCTTTGTTAAAATCTTAGATAATTGATGAAGCTTTATTTGAAGAGGAGTCTTATCGTCACTTGCCTGATTCAAGGCATCGGCAATCTTGCCCATTTCAGTTTCCATGCCCGTGCTTGTTACAACACATTTGCCCCTTCCGTAGACAACCACGCTACCCATATATGCCATGTTTTTTCGGTCACCTAAAGTAACGTTATCTTCTTTGATTGTAGAATCGATTTTGCTTACCGGGAGCGATTCACCGGTAAGCGCTGCCTCCTCAATCTTCATGGATTGGCATTCAATAATTCGCGCATCGGCAGGGACCGAGTCACCGGCTTCTAATACTATAATATCACCAACAACTAAATCTTCATTCCTGATGCTTAGCTGTCGTCCATCACGAATGACCTTGCAAGTAGAAGCTGCAATTTCTTGCAAAGATTCTATAGCTTTTTCGGCTTTGCTTTCTTGGATTACACCTAATACTGCATTTATAAGTACTACTGCAAGTATGATTACCACGTCAGAGGGAAAACCAACGTGCCCTGTGGCTATTGCTTGATAAACCTCAATTGCTGCAGAAATAAGAGCTGCAACTATAAGAATCACAGTCATAGGTTCTAAAAGCTGTTTTGCAAACCTTTTTATCAGGGATTTGCGAGGTGGCTCTGCCAATTTATTTTTGCCATGCTTTGCCAAACGAATTTCTGCTTCCTTGGAGCTGATTCCCTCGTTACAAGTTTGAAAAAGAGACAGCACCTCATCCTTAGAATGATTGTAAAAATCCATAGAATCTCCTTTGAACAATAAAATAAGACGCAGGCACTTTCCATGCTTGCGTCTTGCTTTATGAATGCGTTATTACAATAATATGCAAGATGTGATGGATCATACCATATTACTGTAATGATAGTCAAAATATTCAAACTATATTCGTTCAAATTTGATTTTATTCAATTATTCCACCGCCGACAACGACGTCGCCGTCATAAAGAACAACGGACTGTCCTCTTGTTATAGCTCTTTGAGGCTCGTCAAAAACAACCCTTATGCGATTTTTGTCGATTTGCTCAACTGTTGCAGGCTGTTCCTTTTGGTTGTATCTTATCTTTGCTTTAACCTTGATGGGAGAGGGAATAGACTCACAAGAAATAAGATTGATATCCTTTGCAGTAAGCTCAGTTCCAAATAACTCATCATTTCTGGCAAGAACAACTGTGTTGCTATCAAGGTCTTTTTCCTTAACGTACATAGGCTCACCAAGAGCAAGACCAAGACCTTTGCGTTGTCCTATGGTGTATTTAATAATGCCATCATGAGTACCTAAAATATTGCCCTTCAGGTCAACAAAATTGCCCTTTTTGAAGGTTTCACCGGTGATATTCTCAATAAATGAAACGTAATTACCATCGGGAATAAAGCAAATGTCTTGGCTATCGTGCTTTCTTGCGTTAACAAAACCCAAGCCCTCAGCCAAATCTCTTGCATCCGATTTGCTCATATTACCAAGAGGGAAGATGGTGTGCGCCAGTTGATCTTGTGTAAGGGAATAAAGCACATAGCTTTGATCCTTACTAAGATCAGTTGCCTTTTTAAGAAGATATCTGCCGTTTTCACCCATTTCGATTCTTGCGTAATGACCTGTAGCTATCGCATCATAGCCTCTTGTTTTTGCCATATTAAGAAGCTCTTCAAACTTGATTTTTCGGTTACACACAACACAGGGATTAGGAGTAGAGCCGTTTTTGTATGATTCGATAAAGTTTTTGATTACGCAATTTTTAAAGGATGCACCAAAATCGTGAACCTCATGAATAACTCCTAATTTTTCACATACCGATTTAGCATCAGCAATATCCTGCTCAGAGCAACAGGAGTTTTCACCGTATATTAAATTGTCGCTTTCATCGTGGAGCTTCATAGTAACGCCGAGTGCTTCATGATGCTGCTTTATAAGATAAGCAGACACGGCACTGTCGACACCACCACTCATTGCAACAAGTACTTTCATTTAAGAAATCCTTTCTAAATCTTAAAATCTTCCCACATAAATGTAGTGGGAGTGCCTTCCTCCAGAAGACCTTCAAAATCATTTTGTCTGAACACTTCATAAACTGCAATTGAAACTGAATTTGAAAGATTAAGTGATCTGAGATTGGGGCGCATGGGAATTCTGACGCAAGAGTCGGGATTTTTTTCAAGCAAGGGCTCGGGTAATCCCTTTGATTCCTTGCCAAACATAAGAAATACCTTTTGATTATAGGTTACGTCAGTATATTTTCTAGGCGCTTTCGTAGTAAAATAAAATACGTTAGCACCACTGTTTTTATTGAAAAAGTCTTCAAGATTGTCATAATAAGTTATGTCAAGAAGATGCCAATAGTCAAGGCCTGCGCGTTTAAGCTTTTTGTCATCTATCTCAAATCCCATAGGTCTTATTATATGAAGAGCAGCACCTGTAGCTGCACATGTACGAGCAATATTTCCGGTATTTTGCGGAATTTCGGGCTCGTGAAGAACTATATTTATATTAGCCATATCTTATCCTTTTGTATACTAATTTCTTGACTTAATTATATACGATTTTTGCTTTATTTTCAAGAATAAATTAAAAAATTTACAAAAAACTATGGTAATTGTTTTGAAGTTGTAGTATAATAAGATGATATTCATATTTTTGGAGGATTTAATGGGACTTTTTGATAAGCTCTTTGGCACTTATAGCGAAAGAGAACTTAAAAAAATAGATAAAACAGTTACTCAGATTGAAGGCCTTGCAGATAAATATAAGGCAATGACTGATGCTGAGCTTTCGGGTATGACTGCAGTTTTAAAGGGAAGACTTGCCAACGGTGAAACTCTTGACGATATCTTGCCCGATGCATTTGCTGCAGTAAGAGAAGCTGCAGACAGAGTACTTGGCAAGCGCCCCTTCCGTGTGCAGATTATCGGTGGTATTATTCTTCATCAGGGAAGAATTGCCGAGATGAAAACAGGTGAAGGTAAGACTCTTGTTGCAACAATGCCCGCATACCTTAACGCACTTACTGGTGAGGGCGTCCACATCGTAACTGTTAACGATTACCTTGCTTGTCGTGACAGCGAAGAAATGGGCAGAGTTTATGAATTTATGGGACTTAAAACAGGTGTTGTAATTCATGGACAAACTCCTGAGCAAAAGCAGGCAGCATATAATGCAGATATCACATACGGAACTAATAACGAATTTGGCTTTGACTATCTTCGTGATAATATGGTTGTTTATAAGCAAAATCTCTCACAAAGAGGACATGCCTTTGCCATCGTTGACGAGGTTGACTCAATTCTTATAGATGAAGCAAGAACTCCCCTTATCATCTCGGGTGCAGGTGATCCCTCAACCGATCTTTATACAAGAGCGGATGCTCTTGTTCGCAAGTTTAAAAAGCTTGTGGTAAAGGAGATTGATGCTAAAGAGGATCAGGAAGAGATTGATGCCGATTATATCGTTGACGAAAAGGCCAAGAATGCCGTTATAACTCCTGCAGGTACCAGAAAAGCCGAAAAATTCTTTGGCATTGAAAACCTCAGTGATCCCGAAAATAACGAGATTGCCCATCATATCAACCAGGCTATCCGTGCTTACGGTGCTATGAAGAGAGACGTTGACTATGTTGTAAATCAAAATGGCGTAATGATCGTTGACGCATTTACTGGACGTCTTATGCCCGGTAGAAGATATTCTAACGGTCTTCATCAAGCAATTGAGGCCAAGGAAGGCGTAACTATCGAAAAAGAAAATCAAACTCTTGCAACCATTACATTCCAAAATTACTTTAGAATGTATAAAAAGCTTTCCGGTATGACCGGTACTGCTTTGACTGAGGACTCAGAGTTTAGAGAAATCTATATGCTCGACGTTATCGAGATTCCTACCAATAAACCCATGGTAAGAATCGACCACAATGACGTTCTTTATAAAACAATCAACGCTAAATATAGAGCAATTGTAAGACAGGTTAAGGAATGCAATGCCAAGGGACAGCCCGTTCTTGTTGGTACAGTTTCCATTGACAAATCTGAAATCCTATCCAAATTGCTTGACAGAGAGGGAATCAAGCATACAGTTCTTAATGCTAAGCTCCACGAAAAAGAGGCTGAGATAGTAGCACAGGCAGGTAAGCTTGGTGCAGTTACAATCTCCACCAATATGGCAGGCCGTGGTACCGACATCATGCTCGGTGGTAACTCCGAATTTATGGCAAAGAACGAGATGCGCAAGCTTGGTTTTACCGACGAGCTTATATCCTTGGCAACAGGTACGTCCGTAGTTGATAACGAAGAGATTATGAACGCAAGAAGAACCTTTGCCGAGTTGAACATGAAATATAAGAAGGAAATTGAGCCCGAGGCTAAGAAGGTAAGAGAAGCAGGTGGTCTTTATATCCTTGGTTCTGAAAGACACGAATCAAGACGAATTGACAATCAGCTTCGTGGACGTTCCGGCCGTCAGGGTGACCCCGGTGAATCATGTTTCTTCTTGTCCCTTGAAGATGATCTTATGAGACTCTTCGGTGGTGAAAGAATGCACCTTATCGCGAATTCACTTGGTATGGGTGATGACGATGTTATCGACCAAAAAGCATTCTCAAGTGTAATTGAATCATCACAAAAGAAGGTTGAGGATCTTAACTTTAAGCGAAGAAAGAACGTACTTGCATATGATGACGTTATGAATAAGCAAAGAGAGCTTATCTATAAGCAGCGTCAGGACGTTCTTAACGGTGTGGATATTTCCGATAAGATTGCTAATATGATTTCAGAAACCGTTTCATCCAAGGTTTATGAATACTATAACGAGGATGAAAAGAAGATTGACGTTAAGGGTCTTGACTCATACTTTATTCTTCTTTTCGGACCTAAATATCCTTTTGCCGAGATTCATTCACTTGCTGAAAAATGCAATGCAGATGGAATCGTTGAGCTTCTTTCTTCCAAAGCTGATGAGATTTACAAGGAGAAAGAGGTGCTCTTTGGTGAAGAAACAATGCGCGAGATTGAAAGAGCAGTTCTTCTTCGTAACGTAGATAAAAAGTGGATGGAGCACATCGATGCTATGGACGATCTCAAGGGAAGTGTTGGACTTCAGAGCTATGCTCAAAGAGATCCCGTTACAGAGTATCGTTTCAGAGGTGCTGATATGTTTGACGAGCTTGTCAACGATATCCGCGAAAACACAGCAAGAATGATTCTTTGCCTCACAAAAAAGGCGCCCGATACTCAGAGAGTGCAAATTGCCAACCCCATTATGACAAATGCATCAGGTGAGGTTGCTCGCAAAAAGCTTACAGTAGTAAAATCCGACAAGGTGGGTAGAAACGATCCATGTCCTTGCGGAAGTGGAAAGAAATATAAAAACTGCTGTGGAGCTAACAGATAAAAATAAAGCCGATGGAAATTTCCATCGGCTTTTTTATATTATTTAGTAATTGTTAAAGTGCCGTCAGCACATTTTACTGAGTACTCATCAATACCAAGACTAATATTTTGCATAAGATTATTCCATTGATCAATTGAACCACCGTAAGTAATCGTTTTCAAAGCATAGCAATAGGCAAAAGCTTGATTTCCAATGGAATTTACAGTAGCGCTAATAGAAATGGATGTTAAAGCTCCACAACCACTGAATGCCTCTGCACCTATTGACGTAAGATTATTTGGCAATTTTATCGTAGTTAATTTCGTGCATCTGAAAAATGCTTTGTTAGAAATAGTAGTTACTGTATCGGGTAAGGTAATGGATGTTATGCTCTTGTTTTCATTAAATACAGTGCCGATATCGTTAACAATAGAGGGAACTACAACACTTCCTGTAATATTGCTACTGATTTCGATAAGCTTTCCATTGTCTACTGTCCAATCATCGGGATTATACGTTAGCTTATCGAGAATATTTTCTTCAACCAAATTACAAACTGAGCATTTGCGTGTTTCAATACCTGTAGAGGTCATTGTAGGCTTTGAAATTGTAGTCCAAGATCCAAAGCTGTGCTTTTGCGTTTTTTCAAGAATTTCTTCTTCATAAACACCACAGTCATTGGTGCAATAGCGTCGTTTAGCGCCTTCTTCTTTACAAGTTGCTTGAGTAACTGTACTCCATTCACCAAATCGATGACCGAGAGGAGGAGTATACTCTATAACAGTGGCATTACAAACCGAGCATTTTTGCTCCTTTTGACCTTCTTGGTCGCAAGTGGGTTTTAAAATTTCAACAAAGCTTCCATAAGTATGCTCAATCATAGGAATTTCTTCTTCATCAATTGCACCGCAAGAGCATTCGCGTCTTTTAAGACCTCTCTCTGTGCAAGTTGCCTCTTTTACGACTTTCCACGTTCCGTATTCATGATCTAGCACCTTGATTGCTTTTTCTTCTTTAGCGCCACATCTGCAGTATCTTGCCATGATGCCACCTTCTTTGCAGGTTGCTTCTATTTCAATTGTCCATTCGCCGTAGGAGTGCGTATGATCACCTAAGGACTGGAACTTTATTACGTATCCACAAACTGAGCAATAAAGTCTTTTTTCATTACGTTCAGTATCAACTATCCAATCACCTTCAGTGTGTTCAAGCTTGTCAATCGATTTTTCTTGAACGTCTCCACAATCGCAGTATCTTCTGTCAATGCCTGCATTGGCACAAGTAGGAGCTTTATAGTTCTCCCATTCACCATAGGCGTGAGTGTGCTGAGTAAACTGCGATACAACTTGTGGAATTACTATCAATGCAGCTATTACAACAAGAGCTATAATGGCATAGGGAATATATTTAATTAACATTTTATAGTATTTATTCATATGTTATACCTCAAAGCATAAAATATCAATATAATTTTAGCACATCTTGTCGAATTTTTCAATAAATAAAGGCAGAAAAATAAATTTTCTGCCTTTATTTATTAAATTAATTCTGCAACGCGTATTCTTGATGCAGCTCTTTGAAGCTTGATTTTAGCAAGCTCTATAGCTTTCTTATCTGTGGTAGAAGAAATAATAGAATTTGCCTTTTCCTTTGCTGCCTTTGCACGGGCAAGGTCAATATTTTCTGCAAATTCAAAGGTAGTTGCAACAAGCTTTACTTCTCCCTTTGTAACAGTTACAAAGCCGCCTGAAACCGCTGCATATTTATCCTTACCTTGCTGCTTGATTCTGGCTTTTCCTATGCCAAGAGCAGTAAGATAATCAATATGACCTGCCAAGAATTCAACGTCACCGTCATCCGTGTGCACAAGCAAGCTTTCAACCATTCCGTCAAAAGCCAATCCGTCAGGAGTAACTATTTCAAGATGGAATTCCTTCATAAGATCACCTAACCATTAAGAAAGCTTTTTAGCCTTCTCAACTGCCTCATCAATAGTACCAACAAAGAGGAAAGCACTCTCGGGAAGGTTGTCGTGCTTACCGTCAAGAATCTCACGGAAGCCACGAATGGTTTCCTTAACGGGAACGTATTTACCCTGCATACCTGTGAACTGTTCGGCAACAGTAAAGGGCTGGGAGAGGAAACGCTGAATCTTTCTTGCACGGTTAACAACGAGCTTATCTTCTTCAGAAAGCTCTTCCATACCCATGATAGCAATGATATCCTGAAGCTCTTTGTATCTTTGAAGCATTCTCTGAACCTCACGAGCTACCTCGTAGTGTTCAATTCCGACAATGTCAGGGGAGAGAATCTTAGAGGTTGATTCAAGGGGATCAACCGCAGGATAAATACCAAGAGATGCGATGCTACGAGAAAGAACTGTAGTTGCATCAAGGTGTGCAAACGTTGTTGCTGGAGCAGGGTCAGTAAGGTCGTCCGCAGGAACGTAAACTGCCTGAACCGAAGTAATAGAACCACGCTTTGTAGATGTGATACGCTCCTGAAGAGCACCCATCTCGGTAGCAAGTGTGGGCTGATAACCTACGGCAGAGGGCATTCTTCCAAGAAGAGCTGAAACCTCAGAACCTGCCTGAGTAAATCTGTAAATGTTATCGATAAAGAGAAGAACGTCTTGACCCTCTTCATCTCTGAAGTATTCGGCCATAGTAAGACCTGAGAGACCAACTCTCATTCTTGCTCCCGGAGGTTCGTTCATCTGACCGTACACAAGCGCGGTCTTGGAAAGAACTCCTGACTCCTTCATTTCGTTATAGAGGTCGTTACCCTCTCTTGTACGCTCACCAACACCTGTGAATACGGAAATACCACCGTGTTCCTTTGCAACGTTATTGATAAGCTCCATAATCAAAACTGTTTTTCCTACACCTGCGCCTCCGAAAAGACCTATCTTACCACCCTTAGTGTAAGGAGCAATAAGGTCAACTACCTTGATACCTGTTTCAAGGATCTCAGTTGTGCTTTCCTGCTCGGCATAAGAGGGAGGATCTCTATGGATGCACCATTTTTCTGCATTTTCGGGTGCGGGAAGATTATCGATGGGCTCGCCAAGAAGATTAAAGATTCTTCCAAGAGTCTGCTTTCCAACGGGTACTGTGATACCTGTGCCTGTGTAAACTGCTTCCATGCCTCTTGACATACCGTCAGTAGATGACATAGCGATGCATCTTACAACGTCGTCACCAAGCTGGCTGGCAACCTCACAGACAATGGTTTTACCCTCGTGCTCGATTTCAATAGCACCGAGCAAATCGGGAAGCTGTCCGTTTTCGAATCTGATATCAAGAACAGGTCCGATAATCTGTATAACTTTGCCGATGTTCTTTTTCATCTGCTTTATTTCCTTTCAAACTATTGTGCTGATTACAAAGCCTCAGCACCTGACACGATTTCTGTAATTTCTTGGGTAATAGCTGCCTGACGAACTCTGTTATAGTGGAGCATAAGATTTCCTATAATCTCCTCAGCATTTTTATTAGCGGAGTTCATTGCCATTCTTCTTGCACCAGATTCAGATGCAAGACTTTCGCAAAGGGAAGAATAGAGAATTCCACCCACGTATTCAGGCACGATATGGTCAAGTATTTCAGAGGGATTTGAATCTGTTACAAATTCAATCTTCTTAGAATCCTCAAGCTTTTGCAAGGGAAGAAGGTTTTCATAAACGGGAGTCTGGGTCATCATGGAAACAAACTGAGTGAATACCAGAATTACATTTCCGAAATCACCTTGACGGAATCCGTCCGAAACAATCTTTCCAAGCGTCAAGATTGAGCCAACGCTCTGGTCGGACGCATCAGCGAACAAATCACTATACAAAGCGTAGTGGCGATGCTTGGCATACTCCAAAGCCTTTTTACCGATAGGGAGCCAAATAGCCTCCTTACCTTCACTCAATTTTTCAGTAAGCTTGAAAATATTTGAGTTAAATCCCCCTGCAAGTCCACGGTCACCCGCAAAAACTATAAAAAGGGTTTTACTTGACTGCGAATTATCAAACCAAACCTGAGAAGCTTCATCAGAATTTGATACAATATCGTTAATAGCTTTACCTAAAATCTGATAGAAAGGGCGTGTACGTTCAACAGTTTCTTTTGCACGACGAAGCTTGGATGTTGCAACAAGCTCCATAGCTTTTGTAATTTGCATTGTACTCTCAACACTTTTGATGCGAGCCTTAATGTCATTCATTCCTGCTGCCATGCTACACTTCCTTTCGTAAATTATTTAATGAATTTTTCCTTTACGCAATTAATTGCTTCTTTAAGCTCTTCAGCATTTTCTGATGAAAGCTCGCCTGTGGTTCTGATAGATTCCAAAAGGTCACCCTTAACAGCCACAAGATGCTCAAAGAGTTCTTCTTCAAAGCGATGGATATCCGCAACGGGAATCTCACGAAGAAGGTTATTTACTACGGCATAAATGATAGCAACCTGAAGCTCAACCGCGATAGGAGAGTTTCTGTTCTGCTTCAATACCTCAACGATACGCGCACCCTGTTCAAGTCTGGACTTGGTGTCTGCATCAAGGTCTGATCCGAACTGTGCAAAGCCCTGAAGCTCACGGTACTGTGAGTAGAGAAGCTTAAGAGTACCGGAAACCTTTTTCATTGCTTTGATCTGCGCATTACCACCAACTCGGGAAACGGAGATACCGGGGTTAACTGCAGGACGAACACCTGAGTGGAAAAGCTCTGACTCAAGGAATATCTGACCGTCAGTAATAGAAATTACGTTTGTGGGAATATAAGCGGATACGTCACCCGCCTGTGTTTCTATGATGGGAAGAGCTGTAAGAGAACCGCCACCGTATTCGGGAGCAAGACGCGCAGCTCTTTCAAGAAGTCTTGAATGGAGATAGAAAACATCACCGGGATAAGCTTCACGTCCGGGAGGTCTTCTGATAAGAAGGGAAAGTGCACGGTATGCAACCGCGTGCTTTGAAAGATCATCGTAAATGATGAGCACGTCGCGGCCCTTGTCCATAAAGTATTCACCCATAGCACAACCTGCATAAGGCGCGATATACTGAAGGGGAGCAGGGTCACTGGCATTCGCGGAAACAACGATGGTGTAATCCATAGCACCTGCACGGTAGAGAGTATCAACAACTGTTGTTACAGTTGACTGCTTCTGACCGATAGCAACGTAGATACAGATAACGTCCTTGCCCTTTTGGTTAATAATTGTATCAGTAGCAATAACAGTTTTACCTGTCTGTCTGTCACCGATAATTAGCTCACGCAGACCTCTTCCGATAGGAATCATAGAGTCGATAGCCTTGATACCTGTCTGAAGGGGAACGGAAACTGATTTTCTTTCAATGATACCGTAAGCACGTCTTTCAATGGGACTGAATTCAGTGATATCAATAGGTCCTTTACCGTCGATGGGCTGACCGAGAGCGTTTACAACTCTACCGATAAGCTTTTCGCCAACAGGAACGGATACAACTCGTCCTGTGCGCTTAACTATGCTGCCTTCTTTAATACCAACGTCGTTACCAAGAAGTACGCAGCTAACAAAGGTTTCTTCAAGGTTGAGGGCCATACCGTAAGAGCCGTTTGAAAATTCAAGCAACTCATTTGATTTACACTTATCAAGTCCGTGAACCTTTGAAATACCGTCACCTACAGATATAACATAGCCGACTTCGTCCTGCTCAGTTTTACTTTCGTAGTGACGAATCTGCTCTTTTATGATTTTTGAAATATCATCTATTTTTGACTGCATTTTTTCACCAACTTTTTATAATACTATGTCTTTAAGACTCTTTTCAAAGCTATCAAGCTTTGTTTTAACAGAGTCGTCTATCTGGATTCCCATATATCTAAGCTTCATACCGCCAAGA
>JAZRFY010000012.1:0-4188 GCA_045643885.1 Eubacteriales bacterium
GCGTCGCCTTGCCAAGGCGAAGGTGGCGGGTTCGAGCCCCGTAATCCGCTCCATAAAAAAGCAGGACATCCAAAAGGATGTCCTGCTTTTTTTATCGCATCGACTATGCGGTGTGAGGACTCGAACGAGCAAAGCGAGTAGCGGGCAAACTTTCCGTCCTCGTGTACGAGGTAACGGCATAAGCCGTTAAGGAAATTTGCTATTTTGCCACTTGTGGCAAAATGTGTCGAGCCCAATGTTAGCACTTGTAAAAAGAGATATATCCTATCCGAGCAGGACATCCAAAAGGATGTCCTGTTTTTTTATCGCACTGACTCTAAAGCCTACAAGTCATCCCATATCCCCTTCCCCATTATTTTGAAACGCAAAATATGAACACTGATAAAATTTTCAACTTTTTCAAAAAGTTTCTTGTTTTATCTTGCATTTTTGAAAAATGTGTGATACAATGAACCTAAGCAAATCAATTTTTGTTATAAAATTATGAAATAAATAGGAGAACTTTATGGAAAAAGTAAGAATTCAAGACGACCTTTATATGTTCGTCAACCAAGAAACCTTAGACAACCTTGTTATTCCTGACGACAAACCCGTGGCAGGTGGATTTGCTGAGCTTGCAGACGGAGTTGAAAAAATAATGATGGGTGAATTTGAGGCTATGGCTGAAAGCAAGTCATATCCCAACGAGCATCTTAAGAGAGCTTGCGAGCTTTATGCCATCGCCAAGGACGTTGATGCAAAGGCAAAGCACGGTATTGCTCCTGCACTCAAGAACTTCTCAGTTCTTGATGAGGTAAAATCCCTTGCCGACTTCAGCCGTATGTACAAAACCTTGTCACTTAAGGGCATTCCCACTCCCATCAACGTTGGTGTTGACACCGACATGAAGAACACAAAGCAGCGTCTTGTTTATATTCAGGGCGCACACGTTATCCTTCCCGACGCGTCCTACTACAAGCCCGGCAGAGAGGCACAGAAGGCACAGCTTATCGGAATCTGGACAAACGTTGCCAAGTCAGTTATGGCAAAGACCGATCTTTCTCCCGAGGATCAGGAAAAATACGTAAACGATGCAGTTGAATTCGATGAAATCCTTGCAGGTCTTGTAAAGACACGCGAGGAATGGTCAAAATACGTTGAAATGTACAACCCCATGCCCGTAGAAAGTGTTAAGGAGATGCTCTCCACTATCGATTTCGAGGCGATTCTTAACGATCTCTTTGGCCACACACCCGAAACCATCGTTGTTACCGAGCCTCGTTTCTTTGGTGAGTTTGCAAAGGTGTTGAACGATGACACACTCGAAATTTACAAGCACTGGGCATACGTAACAGGTATCCTTGGCGCTTGCTCACTCCTTTCCGAGGAGCTTCGTGATATGGGTGGAGCATATAGCCGTGCCATCATGGGTGTTGCTACTATGCAGTCCGTTGAAAAGTTTGCTTACGGTCTTGCTTCGGGCATGTATTCCGAGCCCGTGGGAATGTACTACGGCGAAAAATACTTCGGTGAAGAGGCTAAAAAGGATATTACTGAAATCGTATATCAGATTATCAAGAAATATCAGCAGCGCATCGAGACAAACGAAATTCTCGGTGACGAAACAAGAAAGAAGGCCATCCTCAAGCTCTCCACAATGGGAGTTAAGATGGGCTATCCCGACAAGGTAAGAGCTCTTTACGAAAAGCTCGTATTTGATGCAGACGCTTCCCTTTTCGACGTTGTTCTTTCTCTTAAGGCGATCAGAGAGCTTGATTCCTACGATAAGCTCAACAAGCCTACCGAGCCCGAAAACTGGGCAATGCCCGGTCATATGGTCAACGCGTGCTACGATCCCTTCGTTAACGATATCACCTTCCCTGCAGCAATTCTTCAGGCTCCCTTCTACTCACTCAAGCAGACAAGAAGTGAAAACCTTGGCGGTATCGGCGCGGTAATCGGTCACGAAATTTCTCACGCGTTTGACAGTAACGGTGCAAAGTGCGACGAAAACGGTAACATCAACGACTGGTGGACAGCTGAAGACTTTGAAAGATTTGAAGCCAAGGTAAACCAGATGATCGAACAGTTTGACGGCATCGAGCTTCCTCAGGGTAAGGTAAACGGCGCGTTCATCGTTAGTGAAAACATGGCAGATAACGGTGGTATGTCCGTTACACTTGACATCATGTCCGATATGAGTGTTGCAAGCTATGAGGAATACTTCTGCAACTGGGCAAAGGTATGGTGCAGAAAGGGTAGACCCGAGTACCTCAAGATGCTCCTTGCAGTTGACGTTCACGGCCCTGCAGTGCTTCGTGCGAATATGCCTCCCAGAAACTTTAAGGAGTGGTATGAAACATTCGGCGTTACTGAAAACGACCAGATGTACATCGCACCCGAAAAGAGAATTGTTATTTGGTAATAAAATAAAGGACAGAGAACGGTTTCGTTCTCTGTCCATCTTTTTTGCTTTATTTTGTCAAGCTCTTATAGACGCTCTGGTCACCGAAGTTTTCGTCACCAAGGAATGCTGCGAAGGTGTGGGCGATCTGAATGTTTTCGATAGTCACACCGTCAAAAAGCTCGGAGCCCTCTCCGTACGCGAAGATAAGCACGTCTGCTTCTGAGTGGTCGTCGTGATTAAACTGAAGCTTGCCCTCCTCGTTGGGAAGGAGTCTGCCTGTTTCGTGGTCGGCAGTGATAAGAACCATGGTTTCGGGATTGTAGAATGCAAATTCCATAAATCTTGCGATTGCCTGGTTAAATCTTGCAACCATCTGGTAAACCTTGTTCATGTCGTTGTTATGGCAATGCTTGTCGATGTATGCCTCCTCGTACATAAGGAAGAAGCCCTTCTCGTTTTTGGAAACGAGTGAAAGGGTGTCAGTGATATGCTTTTCAAGAACGGGAATACGGGACGCTGTGTAGTAATCGTAGCCACAGTCAATTATCATGCCGTATTTTGCCTCCGCCTCGGCTTGAGCTGTGTAAATATCGGAGCTATAATCTCTGTCCTCGATGTGAACGGAGAAGGATGAAGGAGTTGCACCGTTTGAGGTTTCGGTGGACATTACTGCCGCACTCATTCCAAGCTCGCAAGCAAGCTCCGTCAAGGACTTGATGGAAGTCTTGTTCTCATCAAGACCGAGATATTTGTTGTAGGTCTTATATCCGCAAGCAAGAGCCGTACCACCTGCTGCACTGTCAGTGATGCCCGAGAGGGATTCGGTTCTTGAATAGCCGATGCTCGGGAACATATATCCGTAGAAAATGTCCTCTCCGTCGGTGTAGTCGCATTCACCCTTGAAATAATCGAAGATGAGAGTCTGATAAACGCCCATTCCGTCACCGATGAGCATGATGTAGTTCTTTGCCTCTTTTACAATAGGCTCGCAAACGGAAACCTCTTCTGAAACGGTGGATACCTGTGCGTTTTGACTTGCATAGGTTTCCATAAAGTAATAAGCCGCCGCGGCGATAACGAAATAGTCACCCTCAAGAGCGATGCTGTTGCCGTTTGAAACGATGGCGAATTCAAAGCCCTCGGTTTCGGCATCAAGATTTTTAGAGATGGAACGAGCCGTTTCACCAACGACGATCTCGTGCTCGGCCTCGGCATTTCCGTCGTCAACGAGGGGAAGATCAAGACCGTATCTTTCTGCTACTGTGCTTTTGATGTATTCGGCAGCTCGCAGGTTATAATCAAGACCCTCGGCATCATATACTATAGTATAATTTTTAAGGGATACACCGTTGATTGTGGGAGCGTCCATAAAATTGTTTGTACAAGAAACGAGCACACTAAACGATGAAAGAACGATAAATACGATAAGAAGTAAAGAAATATGCTTTTTCATTTTACCCTCCAAAAGTGTTGTTTGCCTTATTATACCATATAAAATGAGGTCTTGCAATAGTAATTGTGTAAGGAAACAAAGAATAAATAATAAGTTTTGAAAATGACTTGACAATCATAAAGGATTGTGATATAATTCCATCTGTTAATTAAATATGGCGCTATGGCCAAGCGGTAAGGCAAAGGTCTGCAACACCTCTATCCCCGGTCCGATTCCGGGTGGCGCCTCCAAAATAAAAAGAGCACCCAAGTGGGTGCTCTTTTTATTTTGTCGACACTCACCCTCATCGGACTCGGCTCTGTGCATTTATGCGCAGAATCCGGTTCGCAAATTCGGCGAAAGGATGTTC
>JAZRFY010000013.1:0-11197 GCA_045643885.1 Eubacteriales bacterium
AGAAGAAGGCTACACAGCATTCAACAAGTGCGAGGTTTGTGGCGAAATCGAAGGCAAGGAAACACTTGACAAGGTAGATCACACAATGGAAGACGTTGAAGGCAAGCCTGCATCTTGCGAAGAAGACGGCTACACAGCACACAAGGCATGCACAGTATGTGGTGTTGAAGAGGGCAAGGAAGTAGTTCCTGCCGGTCATACAATGGAAGACGTTGAAGGCAAGTCTGCATCTTGCACAGAAGAAGGCTACACAGCACACAAGGCATGCACAGTATGTGGTTTTGCAGAGGGCAAGGAACCTGTTGCAAAAATCGAACATGACTACGATCACGTTGTAACAGCTCCTACATGTACAGCAGCTGGTTACACAACACATACATGTGTTTTCTGTGACGATTCTTACACAGATTCTGAAACAGAAGCTCTTGGTCACGCTGACAACAACGGCGACTACAAGTGCGACAAGTGCTCCACAAAGATGCTTCCCGCTGACGGAACAGCTCTTACAGTAGAACAGGCTCTTGCAATTGCTCAGCTTGGTGGCTCAGCCTACACAACACAGAAGTACTATATCACAGGTATCGTAACTGGTCTTTACAATACACAGTACGGTAACTTCTATATTAAGAACCCCGAAACAGGCAAGGAAATCTGCATCTACGGTCTTTACGATTCTACAGGTAAGACAAGATACGACGCAATGAGCTACAAGCCTGTTAACGGTGACGAAGTAACTGTTTACACAGTTCTTGGTACATACAATAGCACAGCACAGGGTAAGAACGCTTGGCTTGATGAAGTTGTTGCTCATGAGCACGACTATAAGTCAACAGTAACAGACCCCGGTTGCATGACAGAGGGTTATACAACTGACACTTGCTCAATTTGCGGAAATTCTAATGTTCATAGCACAGTAGCAGCTCTTGGTCATACAACAGAAGAGGGCGAATGCGAAAGATGTGGTCTTACAATCGGTGGCGATGCTCCCGTAATTGGCACACTTGCTGAATTCACATTCGGTGCTAATGGTTCTGCTGCTCACGCTGACCCCAACTCTAAGTTTTCTAATGGTAAGTCTTACACAGTAAACGGTTACAAGCTTACATTTACATCTGCTACAAACTGCTATGACGGCGGTCGTGATGCAAAGGGTAACTCTTGCATGAAGATGGGTACATCTAGTGCAACTGGTTCTTTCACAGTAACAGTTGCTGATAACGTAACAGAAGTAGTTATCTATGTTGCTCAGTACAAGTCTAATACAACAAAGATTTCTGTTAACGGTGGTGCTGCTCAGACTATCACAACAGCATCTAACAATGGTGCATACACAGCTATCACAATCGATACATCTGTAAACAAGACATTTACATTCGCAACTGTATCCGGTGCTGTTCGTTGTATGATCGATACAATCGTATTCAACGGTACAGCTAACTAATTAAAATATAATCAATTTGATTTAATTTTGGCACGCGCCTTAGGGCGCGTGCTTTTTTGTTTTTGATAGCACCCCCATATTCTCAAAGAGCACCCCCCTGATCTGTGAAAGCATCCCCCCAGCTCTGTGAGAGCACCCCCCAGCTCTGTGAGAGCGGGGAAATAAATAAAACAAAACCCATAATAACTATACTCAATATAACTATACCCATCTAACCATAGGTGGTATGAGTAGGAAAAAGCGCGATAAATCAAAATTTTAATAACTATTAAATAGTCTATTTTTTATTCACAAACAGTTAACAATTATGATATATAATACTTAAATGGAATTTAATGAGCCGATTTATCGGCAGATTGGAGTATATATGTCAAAAAACAGTAAGGTTTGCTTTGCTAAAAAGACCTCTATAGGCGGTCAGGCGCTTATTGAGGGCATTATGATGCGAGGACCTAAAATGACTGCTATGGCAGTCAGAAATCCGCAGGGTGAGATCGTTCTTGAAAAGTGGGAGAACGAGCCTGCAAATAAGAAAAAAAGTGTTATTGACGTTTTGAGAAAGATACCGATCGTCAGAGGTGTTTTCAATTTTGCCATCTCTATGATCTCGGGATATAAGTCACTTATGAAATCTGCAGAGATCGCAGGCTTTGAGGACGAGCAGGAAAAGGAAGAGAGCAAGGGCCTTATGGCTGTTGTTGGAGTTATTGCCGGTGTTCTTGGTGTGGCTCTTTCAGTTGGCCTCTTCATCTGGTTGCCTTCAGTGCTTTACGAGCTGATCTCAAAGCTTGTTGTACACCTTGGCGGTGCAGATATCAGTGGGCACGGATTTCTCAAGTCGCTCTTTGAGGGTGTGCTTAAGATCGTAATATTGGTCAGCTATATGGCTATCGTTTCAAGAATGAACGATATCAAGCGTACCTTCCAATATCACGGAGCAGAGCACAAGACCATCTTTTGCTATGAGGCAGGACTTGAGCTCACAGTTGAAAACGTTAAAAAAATGGGACGCTTCCACCCAAGATGTGGCACAAGCTTCCTCATCGTTATGGTCATCGTTGGTGTGCTTATCGGTATGCTCATTCCTGAGCAGATCGGTAATGTCAGCGTAGATGCGACCATCAGAGCTCTTATCAAGCTCTTGCTTCTTCCCCTCACTATGGGACTTGGCTATGAATTTATCAAGCTTGCAGGCAAGCACGATAATTTTGTAACGAGAATTCTTTCTGCCCCCGGTCTCTGGATGCAAAGAATCACAGTTCTTGAGCCTGAGGACAGTATGATTGAGTGTGCCATTAAGGCAGTTAACGAGGTCATTCCCGAGGATGGCTCAGACCTTATCTGAATACAAAACAAAAAGCGAGTATGAAAACATACTCGCTTTATTTATTTGCTTACAAGATTTAATTCGTTTATCAAATTTTTAAGGATCTCGCGTTCGCAAAAATACACCTTTTTGCCGCTTATCAACTGATATCTTTCGTGTCCCTTGCCTGCAAGAAGCACGATATCGTTTGGCTTTGCGATTGAGAAGGCATATTTTATTGCCTTTTCTCTATCGGGAATCGAAACGTACTGTGAGGGGCTATCGTATTGAAGTGCGATTTCATTTATGATGCTTTGCATATCCTCGGTATCGGGATTGTCCGACGTGAGAATGGAGAGATCGGCAAATTCCTTTGCCGCCTTGCCAAGCTGAGCGCGTCGCACCTGCGTTCTGCATCCGACCGATCCGAAAAGGCAGATAAGTCTTGATGGCTCGTATTTGCGAAGAGCTGCAAGGGCAGAGGAGAGGCTAAGACCGTTGTGGGCATAATCGATAACAAAGCACGCACCGTTTGGTGAGGTGATTGTTTCAAATCTTCCGTCGATATTCATTGATGCAAGTGCTTTTTCTATGGTTCTTCCGTCGATATTGAGTGCTCTTGCAACGGCTATAGTGGCAAGGGCATTATGGACGTTAAATTCGCCCGGTACGGACAACTGGCAGATGAGTGAGCCGTTGGTCGTTTTACAGTCAAAACGCGTTCCAAGGGCATTTTCTCGTCTTAAAAGACCTATATTGCTTGCACGGTAATCCGAATCTGCATCTATAGAATAAAACACTCGTTGAGATTTACAATCAGCAAGGATTTTCTCGGTATATGGATCATCTGCATTGGCTATTACCGTTTTCGCCTCGAACTTGTCAAAGAGCTTTTTCTTTGCAAGGAAATATTCCTCAAAGCTTGCATGCTCGGACGGACCTATGTGGTCGGGTGAAAGATTTGTGAAAAGTGAGATATCGATATTTAATCCTAAAACTCTGCCAAGGCTTAATGCCTGTGAGGATATCTCCATGACCACTGCCTTCATGCCACAGTCTATCATGCTTCTCATATACTGCTGAATTTTATGGCTTTCGGGAGTGGTGTTTACGGGATCTATTCTTCTTTCTCCGTAAATAATTCCGTTAGAGCCGATATATCCTGTGGGGATGCCTGCAAAATCGAGCATCTGCTTTATCATAAGTGCAGTTGTGGTCTTGCCCTTAGTACCGGTGATGCCGATTACGGTAAGCTCCTTTGAGGGATCGTTATAAAGCTTTGTTGAAAGGATGGCAAGTGCCTTGCGTGAGGAGGAAACGATTATTACTTCTGCATCGTCGGGCAAAAGCTCGGGGCGTTTTTCACAAACGAAAACGCGACAACCGTTTTGATAAGCCTTTATGGCAAAGAGATGCCCATCGGTTGCAAATCCCTTTATGCACACGAATATCGAGCCCTCACGCGCCTCTCTTGAGTCGTTTGTGATATGGGAAATTTCGATATCCTTTACATAGGACGTATATTCTATTGTCTTTAAGAGATTAGATAAGAGCATACTTTCCTCGCAAAAATTTGATTTATATGATTATATCATATATTTTCGCGATTTTCTATAGGAATGTCAAAAAAAGTTTACTTTGCGTTGAAATTATTTGAAATAAATATCTATTGACATTTTGTAGTATTGAATATATAATAAGTATAGTAAGATAAAATGGCGGATTATGGGGAAAAGCAAATGAAGGAATTTATAAACAATGCTTCCGTAATCGTGATTGGCGGTGGAGCAGCAGGTATGATGGCTGCTGTGAGCGCTGCAAGATCCGGTGCGGACGTTATACTTTTTGAAAAAAACGATAGGCTTGGTAAAAAGCTCAGAATCACGGGCAAGGGACGTTGCAACGTCACCAACGACTGTGACAAGAATGAGTTTTTATCCAACGTTGCCTCAAATTCCAAATTCCTTTTTGCATCCATCTCCCGATTTTCAACCGCCGATACAAAGGAATTTTTCGAGGATTGCGGCGTTCCTCTCAAAACAGAGAGGGGAAAACGAGTATTTCCCGTTTCAGATAAGGCGCAGGATATAGTCATGGCGCTTGAGAATGCCTGTGTGGAGGCAGGCGTTCGCATTTTATACAAGAGAGTGGACTCTCTTATCATCGAGGACGGTGCGATTTTAGGCGTTGTTGCAGACGGTGAATCCTACGGTGCAAAATCAGTTATCGTTTGCACGGGTGGAGCTTCCTATCCAAGAACGGGCTCAACCGGTGACGGATACAGATTTGCAAGAAAGGCAGGGCATAAGATAGTTGACATCAAGCCCTCACTCGTTCCTCTTGTAGCATCGGGCAAGCTTTGTGCCCACCTTCAGGGAGTTTCCTTGAAAAATATCGGCTTTAAGGTGAGAGATAATCAAAGTGGAAAGATAGTTTATGACGACTTCGGTGAGATGATGTTTACTCATTTCGGCATTACAGGACCTGTGGTGCTTTCTGCGAGCGCTCATCTTTCGGATATCGAACGCGGAAAGTATACGGCTCTTATCGATATGAAGCCTGCGCTTGACGCAAAAACTCTCGACACAAGAATTTTAACCGATTTTTCGGAATGCATAAATAAGGACTTCATCAATTCTCTTGACGCGCTCCTCCCCCAAAAGATGATACCGATAATGGTCGGTCTTTCGGGCATCGACGCACGCAAAAAGGTTAATTCCATTACCAAGGAGGAAAGAGAAAGACTCGTTTCACTTATCAAGTGCATAGAGATACCGGTTGAGGAATTCCGTCCCATAAACGAGGCGATAATAACCAAGGGTGGTGTTTCTGTGTCAGAGGTGAGTCCTAAGACTATGGAGTCTAAAATTGCAAAGGGCTTGTATTTTGCAGGAGAGGTTCTTGACCTTGATGCATATACGGGTGGCTTTAATCTCCAGATCGCATTTTCAACAGCTACCTTAGCAGGTGAGAATGCTGCGTGGAGCTCTTTTGAATGATCAATTTCAGGAAGGAAGAATTACTATGATCAGAATAGCAATCGACGGTCCCAGTGGATCGGGTAAAAGTACTCTTGCAAAGGCAGTTGCCCGTGAGCTTGGTATCATATACGTTGACACAGGTGCTCTTTACAGAACTGTTGGATACTATGCGTATGCAAGCTCTGTAGATCCCCACAATGCCGACGAGATGGCAAAGCTTCTTACCACAGCCAACATCGAGCTTAAATATGAAAACGGCGCTCAGAGAGTAATACTCAACGGTGAGGACCTTGGTGACAAGATCAGAATGCCCGAGATGTCCATGTATGCTTCTGCAGTGTCCGCATTGCCAGTGGTAAGAGAATTTTTGCTTGATATGCAAAAGAAGATGGCACGTGAAAATAGTGTGGTTATGGACGGACGCGATATAGGTACTGTTATCATTCCCGATGCGGACGTTAAAATTTTCCTTACTGCAAGTAACGAAACACGCGCAAAGAGAAGGACCCTTGAGCTTTTGGCAAAGGGAGTTGAGGTAACGTATGAGGAAGTGCTTGCCGATATGATACAGCGCGACAAAAACGATAAAAACAGAGATATCGCGCCTGCAATTCCTGCAGAGGATGCAGTGATTTTTGACAACTCGGTTATGACAGTTGAAGAAAGTATTACCGAGATAGTGAGGTTAGTAAATGAGCGAAAATAAGAGAAATCAACCCGATTTTGAAAAGGAAAAGAAAACGTATAAATTCTTCTATTGGCTTTTGGCAGGTGCTGCCCGCAAGCTTTATAGAGTAGAGGTTATTAATCCTGAAAACGAGCCTATGGATAAGCATTTCATAGTTGCTTGTAACCATACAGGCGCTGCAGACGGAGTTATCATTTGTGCTTCTATGAAGAATCAGATTCGATTCATGGGTAAGAAGGAGCTTTTCAAGGTTCCCGTTGTGGGAGCTTTCTTAAAAGCTATCGGATGCTATCCCGTTGACAGAAAGAGCAGTGATATCACCGCCCTCAGAAATACGATCAATCTTTTGAAGGATGAGGATTGCGTAGGTATCTTCCCCCAGGGAACGAGAAAGCCCGGCGTAGATCCTGCTACCACAACCGTTAAAAACGGTGTAGGTCTTATTGCTGCACGTTCCGGTGCAGACGTTTTGCCCGTTTGTATCAAGACAAAGGGTGGCAAGACAAAAATGTTCAGAAAGAATTATCTTGTTATTGGCAAGCTCATCAAGAATGAAGAATTCGATTTTGAGAACAACAAGGGAAGTGAAGGTCACCAGAAGGTTGCTGATCGCATCTTTGACGATATCTGCGAGCTTTGGACCTCGACGGACATAGACAATGTCAAATAAAATAACGATTGCATCTCATGCGGGCTTTTGCTTTGGAGTGGAGCGCGCAACAAGTGCAGTAGAGGAAAAAATAAAGAACAAGAGGGACGGAGAGAGGATATATACTCTCGGTCATCTTATCCACAACGAAGGATACATCTCCTATCTTGAAAAGAACGGTGTATATTCTGTTGACGTTTCAGATATTCCAAAAATATGCGAGGGTGCCAGCAAGGATTCTCCTGTGATCGTATATATAAGGGCTCACGGCATCACCGTTGAGGCTGAAAGGATGCTTTGTGAGTGCAAGGCAAAAAATCAGTATTTTGATTACGTGGATATGACCTGCCCCTATGTTAAAAAGATTCATCGAATAGCAAGGGATAACACAAGTGATGATACCTTGTTTGCCGTTTTGGGTAGTGCAGCTCATCCTGAGGTGGTGGGTATTCTTAGCTATGCTGAGGGTGAAAAAAGGGTTTTTGAGAGCGCTTTGGAGCTTGGAGAATTTCTTGAAAATGACCATTTATCAAAAATGCACAAAAAAACGCTTATTTTGACAGCTCAAACGACTCAAAATTTGGTACAGTGGGAAAAAAGTTTAGAAATTGTAAAAAAATACTGTACAAATACAAAATTTTTTGATACAATATGTAGTGTTACGGAAACTCGTCAAACTGAGGCAAGAACCTTGGCCAAAAACTCCGATTTTATGGTGGTTGTCGGCGGCAGGGAAAGCTCAAATACGGCGAAATTATATAAAATATGTAAGGACGCATGTGAGCAAACCGTGTGGGTTGAAAACGCATCGGAGCTTGATAGGAGATTTCCGACAAATAATAAAATAGGTATCGTTGCGGGAGCTTCAACACCGAAGCGCGATATCGAGGAGGTATTTTTAATCATGAGCGAAATGACAGAAAATTTTGCAGAATTGCTCGAACAATCACTTAAAACTTTAAATACAGGAGATACAGTAACCGGATACGTAACACATGTTACCGACGCAGAGCTTCAGCTTGACCTCGGCGCAAAAGTTACAGGCATTATCAAAGCCGAGCAGATTACAGATGATGCATCCGTTCGTCTTACACAGATGTTCAACATCGGCGATGCAGTTGAAGCATTCGTTATTCGTGTTAGCGACATCGAGGGCGTTGCAGAGCTTTCTAAGAAGCGCACTGACTCCGACAGAAACTGGAAGAACATCGTTGCTCTTAAGGATAGCGGTGAAGTAGTTTCCGGTAAGGTACTTAAAGCAGTTGCAGGCGGTCTTACAGTTAGCGTTGACTCCGTTAACGTTTTCGTTCCCGCTTCTCACTCCGGTATTGCTAAGGACGGCGACCTTACAACTCTCGTTGGTAAGAACGTTGACCTTAAGATTATCGAAATCAAGGACCAGGGCAAGAAGGCTATCGGTTCTATCCGTGTAGTTCTTAATGCTGCAAGACGTGCTCAGACAGAAGAATTCTGGGCTAACATCGAAGAGGGCAAGCAGTACACAGGTACAGTTCGTTCTCTTACATCCTACGGTGCATTTGTTGACCTTGGCGGTGTTGACGGTATGGTTCACGTAAGCGAGCTTTCTTGGAAGCCCGTTAAGCATCCCTCTGCAGTAGTTGCAGTTGGTGACGTTATCACAGTATTCGTTAAGTCCTTTGACAAGGAAACAAAGAGAATCTCTCTTGGCTACAAGACAGATGATACAAATCCTTGGTTGCTCTTCACAAACAGATATCAGGTTGGTGATGTTGCATCCGTTAAGATCGTAAACATGATGCCCTTCGGTGCATTTGCAGAGATCATGGACGGCGTTGACGGTCTTATCCACATCTCCAAGATTGCAAACAAGAGAATCAGCAAGCCTGCTGACGTTCTTGAGCTTGGTCAGGTTGTTGATGCAAAGATTATCGAAATCGACAACGAAAAGCAGAAGATCAGCCTTTCTATCCGCGACCTTATCGAAGAAGCTCCTGTAGAGGAAGCTGTTGAAGAGGTTGTTGAAGAAACAGTTGACGCTGAATAATTAAAAAGTTTAAGGGCTTCTCGTTTGGGGAGCCCTTGATTTGTTTAGTAGAATGCTTGCACAAGCTTTGCGCGATAAATCCGAATTTATACAAGAGGTAAAGATATGTATTCAAAAATAGTTGAAGAATCGAAAATAATGATCGAGGAGTTTTTCTCCGTTGCTCAGGTGAACAAGGGTGAGATTTTGGTTGTTGGATGCTCATCGAGTGAAATCGTGGGTGAAACGATTGGAAAGGGCTCTGATTTCAATGCTGCAAAGGCGGTTTTTGAGGGTATTTCCCCCGTTTTGCGCAAGAAGGGAATCTATCTTGCCGCGCAATGCTGCGAGCATCTTAATAGAGCGCTCGTTGTTGAAAGGGAGTGTGCAGAAAAATACGGACTCGATACCGTTTGCGTTGTCCCCAAGGCGAAGGCAGGGGGATCATTTGCAACAACTGCCTATGAGAGCTTTGAAGATCCCGTGGTGGTTGAAGCTATAAAAGCGCACGCAGGAGTTGACATCGGCTCAACGCTTATCGGAATGCATCTTCGCGCGGTAGCCGTGCCCGTACGCCTATCCGTGAAAACGCTCGGCAAGGCAAACGTTACCTTTGCTCGCACTCGTCCGAAATACATCGGTGGACCGAGAGCGTGTTATGAAGCTTGACAAAAACGTAAAATATGTTTTTGCTTTGCAAACTATTGAATAAGAGGAGAAAATGATTATGAAAAAGCTTTTACTTATTATGATGGCTTTGGTAGTGCTTTTGGCTATTGCATCATGTGAAGAGGTTCACGTACACACGCGTGCTCACGAGCCTGTTATGGGACAAGAGCCTACTTGCGGTGAGGATGGCTTTTACTTTGTGGTTTGCTCAGTATGTGATGAGGTTATGGAAACAATCGTTTTGAACAAAACAGGGGATCACACTGAGAAGGTAGATCCTTACGTTGAGCCAACGTGTGCCGAGTACGGTCTTACTGAGGGTAAGAGCTGTTCTGTGTGCAATACTGTTTTAGTTGCTCAAGAGCTCATTGAGAAAAAGGATCACACCTTTGGTGAGTGGGAAACTGTTCGACTTGAAACGATGCACGAGGATTTATTGCTTGAAAGATATTGCTCGTGTGGTGAGGTCGAATCCAAAACTGTGGATAATTACTGCGTTGGTGAGCCCTCTGTCGGACTTGAATTTGAATTATTGGAGAATGGCTCGGGATACAGACTTATCAGCATGGGAAGCTGCAGAGATGAATTCGTTATTATCCCCGAAACTTATAACGGTCTTCCCGTTAAAGAGATAGGTGATCAGGCATTCCATATTGGTCGTGACGTTTTGGTCAGAGTTTTTATTCCTAACTCTGTAAGCGTTATTGGTCAATGGGCATTTGGAGACTGTTCCTTGCTTCAATACGTATATATCGGCGTGGAAAGTAAGCTTGTAATCATAAAAGACATTGCCTTTTCAGGATGCAGTTCTCTTAGAGAGATATTTTTGCCCCGCGGTTTGACTCAAAGCTTGAGCCAAGCTTTTAATGGATGTGCTTCTCTTCAAAATTTTGAGGTCGATGAAGATAATTTGTTCTACACTGCAATAGACGGAAATCTTTATTTCAAGGACAAAAAAACGTTGATTCATTATGCTTGTGGAAAGACTGCAACGTCCTTTACAGTTCCCGAGTTCGTTACCGAAATCAGTTTGCAAGCTTTTATGGGTGAAGCAAATCTTAAAGAAATATATATTCATGAAAACGTAACAAAAATAGGATTGTGTGCCTTCCAGCTTTTTGCTTCACATACAACTATTTATTGTGAAGCAAAAAGCAAGCCCGAGGGTTGGGATGACCGATGGGTAGAGGGCTTCTCAGACGTTTACGTTATAGACGTTGTTTGGGGTTATGAGGAATAAATGATTTTGTAAAAGGAGAGCAAATGCTCTCCTTTTTGTTGACCATAAATAAAGATTGTGTTCGCCTTTGGTGTTTCAAATTTTGATTTGTCGAACGGTTGTACACTATGTTCGCGCTCGCTTTGCGCGATTGTTTCGTCCACCTTTTTAAAGGTGGCTCTCCACGAGTAGTGGCGCGGTGCAGGCTGCGCAAGCCTGCAATACGCCGTTTCTTTTTT
>JAZRFY010000014.1:0-88649 GCA_045643885.1 Eubacteriales bacterium
TCGCTGTATCCCTCAAAATGCTCAACCATTCGCTGAAGAACGGTTGCTCTTTGCAAAAGCTCGTCTCTCTGAAGCTTAACTGCATTAAGGGAGTCAGTAATTTCAGCCTTTTCCTCAGTCAATGCTTCGACTTTTTCGGCAGAAGCTGTAATGATTTCATCCTTTTCAGCAATCTGCGACTTAAAACCTGCTGCATTTTCCTCGCATCTGTCTGCCTCTTCCTTAAGCGCGATGCCTTCTTCTTCGTATTTCTCAATCTCAGCCTCAAGGTCCTGGGATTTTGTTCCGTCAGTAACCTTAGAGGATTTAAGAACGTCTATTCTTACCTTAAGATCGGTAGCCGAATTTTCCTCAACGGTAAGCTCGTCAAGAGCCTCTTCAAGCTCTCTTTTTATAACCTGAACCTTAAGTGAGACCTCTTGCTGAAGTGTGAGAAATTCAAGCCTTTGATCCATAAGCTTCTTATGCTCGTCAGCCTGCTCGGTACGTCTGTCGTCGTAAGTTTTTCTCGTCTGGTTAACGTTAGCCTCGCTCTTGGTTATCTCTTCAATTCTCTCGTTACACTGAGCTATAAGCTCTGCAGAATGAGCAAACTGAGATTCAGCCACTCGGAGCGCGTTATCAAGCTTATGTAAGCTTTCGGTAACTTCTCTGATTTTATCAAAGACTCTGCCCGAATTCGCCTTGTTTTCCTGAAGCTTATTGAATATATCGTCATTCTGAGCATTAAGGTCGTTGATTATCTGCTCAACGATTTCAAGCTCATGCTTCGAAAGCTTAAGAGTATTCTCGGCATTTGAAATATCCTCTCTTATCTGCTTTGTATCATAAAGCCAGAGAGATACGTCAGCCTTTTTCTTCTCCTCGTATATTGCAAGTCCCTTACGAGCCTTTTCTGCCTCCTTTTCAAGAGGACCTACCTGTGCACTGATTTCAGTAAAGATATCGTTGACACGAGTCATATTGTCCTCGGTCTGTGCAAGCTTTCTTTCACTCTCGGTCTTCTTGTGACGGAATTTTGCAATACCTGAAGCATCCTCAAATATGCTTCTTCTGTCCTCACTCTTACGGGAGATGATTTCAGCAATCTTACCCTGACCGATAATGGAATAGCCCTCTCTACCGATACCTGTATTCATAAACAGCTCATAGATGTCACGAAGACGAACTGCGCGCTTGTTGATGAAATACTCACTCTCTCCTGAGCGATAATATCTTCTTGTTACAATAACCTCGTCATAGGGAGCGTCAAGTCGGTTTTCGGGATCGGTGTTGTCAAAGGTTACTGAAACCTCGGCAAAGCCCATGGGCTTTCTTGAATCTGCACCACCGAAAATTACGTCCTCCATCTTGCTTGAACGAAGGCTCTTTGATGATATCTCACCGAGAACCCAACGCATAGCGTCGGAAATATTCGATTTACCACTTCCGTTAGGGCCGACGATAACTGTTGCGCCGTGCTCAAACGTAAGCTTTGTTTTATCAGGGAAAGACTTAAATCCCTGCATCTCAAGACTCTTTAAATACAAAGTCGCATCCTCCTATTCTCAGGATAGATTATATTAGATTAAAATCTATTATAATATTATACCTCAAAAGTTCATTTTTTTCAAGAACTTTTACTCTCTTTATGAAGTATTTTTGGCATATTTTTTCAATATTTTTTCGTTTTTGACCAACGATTTTTGAAATTTCTCCTTTTGGACAAAAAACCGTGATGGAATCAGGCATTTTTTCACCCTCAAAGTTATCAAGCTGCTCGCACATTTTATCGAAATACAAAGCACTCATTGAAAGCTCTCCGATGGCACTGTGATTAGCTCCTCCTGCAACGAGGGAGTCATCCGAAAGATTTTCACCTGCACATAGTCCAACTCTTATGCATGGCACGTCGTGCTCTGCAAAAATTTTCAATGCTTCCTTTGTTCGATACACTGCTTCGTCAGTAGAAAGAGCCTCATATTCCCCACCCTGCATCATCGTACAAAGCTCGGTGTCATAGAAAACGACAGTGGGATATATTCTTGCTCCGTCAGCACCCATTTCACATATTTTCTCAGCACATGCCCTCTCCTTTTCAACACTTGACGAGGGCAAGCCAATCATCATTTGACCGATAAGGGAAAATCCTCTTTCCTTGATCATAGCGCATGCACGCTCGGCTTGAAGTGAGGTGTGTCCTCTCTTCGTTTTTTCAAGCACCTCATCGTCCATGCTCTGAAGTCCTAGCTCGATGGTCTTTACCGAGTAGGAAGAAAGAATATCAAGTATCTCATCACTGATATAGTCAGGTCTTGTGGAGAGTCTTATCGACGAAACCTTACCTTTTTTCACATAACCTTCAGCAAGGGACAAAAGGCTTATCATCAGCTCTCTGTCTATACCTGTAAACGATCCGCCAAAAAATGCAATCTCAACTTCATCGCCTTCATTCACGGTGGAAAGCACGTCGCAAATCTCGTTTTCAACCTTTGAAATATCAAAGGATAGCTTACCCGATATCGAGCGTTGATTACAAAAAACGCACATATTCGGACATCCCATATGGGGTATAAAAATGGGGATATTTATATGCCTCACGTCAATTTTCTCTCCTTTCTGACTGTCTTTAAAAAGCAAGAAAGGGAATCGGGCAAAAAACACGATTCCAATTCTTAAATATTATATTTCTCCAAACAAAGCAAGTGCCTCTTTTGCGGCATTCTGCTCTGCCTCTCTCTTGGTTTTTCCCGTACCTCTTCCAATGATATTGGAGTTAAGTCTTGCCTCAACCTCAAAAATCTTTTCGTGATCGGGACCGCTTGAGCCAACCATAATGTAGGTAAGTGTGTCAACTCCGGATTGCTGAATAATCTGCTGAAGCTCGGACTTATAGTCCTTAACTATCTTACCCTTCTCCCAAGCGTCAAGCTCCTTTTCAAAGAAAGGCTTCATAAGTCCTGCAATAAAGGTCATTCTATCTGCAGCACCGTCAAGATAGATAGCACCAAGAAGTGCCTCAAACGTATTTTCAAGCAAGGACTTTCTCTCTCTTGCATTGTTCTTCTCTTCTCCGTTTCCAAGGAAGAGGAAATCACCAAGATAAAAGGTCTTTGCATATGAGGAAAGTGCATCACGGCAAACAATTACTGCGCGACGGCGTGTAAGCTCACCCTCAGGAAAATCGGGATACTTATTGAAAAGATAATCTGCAGCAATATTGGAAAGCACGCTGTCACCAAGAAATTCAAGGCGCTCGTTGCACTCAACTGTAATTCCCTTGAGCTTAAGCTCGTTTGAATATGAGGAATGAGTAAGCGCAGTTTTGAGATGAGCAATATTTTTAAATGTATAGCCGATCTTTTTTTCAAGCTCGTGTAAGTTTGTATTCTGCATCGTCTTCATTCCTTTCTTATTTTTTCATTTCTGCGATGACCTTGTCCATCGCCTCAAGAGCGCGATTTGCAACGATTTCATACTTTGCAATCTTGCCACCCTTTACTCTATAGCCAAGAGGCTCAATAATACCGAAATTCGCATTCATCGGCACAAATTTACCCATACTTCCGTTCTGTACGTAGCTTGCCATCGAGCCAATCATAGTGGTGTCAGGGAAAATTGTTCCCTCAGTACCAAGTGCTCTTGCAGCAGCATTAATTCCTGCAACAAGTCCACTTCCCGCAGACTCGATATATCCCTCAACGCCCGTCATCTGACCGGCAAAGAAGATATTGGGATTATTTATCATTGAATAATCGTTTTTAAGAAGTCCGGGAGAGTTAAGATATGTGTTTCTATGCATGATTCCGTATCTCAAAAATTCTGCATTTTCAAGTCCGGGAATCATTCTGAATACTCTTCTCTGCTCGGGGAAGGTAAGGTGAGTCTGGAAGCCAACGATGTTGTACATCGTTCCCTCCTTGTTCTCCTTACGAAGCTGAACAACTGCAAAGGATTCCTCCTTTGTTCTAGGATCAACAAGTCCAACTGGCTTTAAAGGACCGTAGCAAAGCGTGTCATAGCCTCTCTTTGCCATTACCTCAACGGGCATGCATCCTTCAAATACCTGAAGCTTTTTCTTTTGCTCCTCGCGGTCAAACTCCTTGATCTCTGCCTCTTTTGCACTAATAAGCGCATTATAAAAGTCATCGTATTGCTCACGGGTCATAGGGCAGTTGATATAATCAGCATCGCCCTTATCATATCTTGATGCAAAGAAAGCAACGTCCATGTTGATGCTTGAAAAATCAACGATGGGAGCTGCAGCATCAAAGAAATGAAGACCTGAGCATCCAAGCTCGTTTTCAATATATTCAGCCATAGCGTCACTTGTAAGAGGACCTGTTGCGATAACAGTTATCTCGTCCTTGTCAACGCTTGTCATCTCCTTATCGATAACTTCGATATTGGGATGATTTTTGATTTTTTCGGTGATATAGGCAGAGAAAAGCTCTCTGTCAACGGCAAGAGCTGAACCGGCAGGCACCTTTGTTGCCTCTGCCGCCATCATTATAAGTGAATCGAGACGGCGCATCTCCTCCTTGAGCAAGCCAACAGCGTTTGTCACACTGTCAGAACGCAAGGAGTTGGAGCAAACAAGCTCAGCAAAGCCATCGTGATGGTGAGCAGGAGTATATTTGTGAGGCTTCATCTCATAAAGTCTCACCTTAACCCCTCGCTCAGCTATCTGCCAGGCAGCTTCGCATCCGGCAAGTCCTGCACCGTATACGTTAACTATCTTATTTTCAGTCATTTTCAATCTTCCTGTTCCTTAAGGGGCTCTGCGTCCTTTTTGAATCCACATTCCTTATCTGCACAGACAAAAAGGTTCTTTCCCTTCTTTCTGAAGAGTGTCTTGCCACAGTCGGGGCAATGCTCGTTTGTGGGCATATCCCATGATGAGAAATTACACTTGGGGTAATGCTCGCAGCTATAGAATACACTCTTGTTTCTGCCGTATTTTGTTATTACCTTGCCACCGCAAGTGGGACACGGAACGTCAAGCTCCTTGGTCTTTGTCTTAATGAATTTGCACTCAGGGTATCTTAAGCAAGCATAGAATGAACCGTATCTGCTTGAGCGAAGCACCATATCGGAGCCACACTTTTCGCACTTGAAGTCGGCAATAACGTCCTTCTTCTGTTCCTTCTTCTCTTCCTCGGGCTTTTGCTCTGCAACGGGTGCAAGAGGCTTTGTATTTCTGCACTTGGGGAAGTTGGGACATGCTGCGAATTTGCCGAATTTACTTGTTCTGACAACCATCTTGCTTCCGCACTTGTCGCAAATGATGTCTGTTTCTTCAACGGGAACCTTGATTTCTGCAGAGCCAATCTTTGCGTCCGCCTTTTCAAGATCGCGCTTGAAATCGTTCCAGAAATCACTAAGCACGTCAAGATAATCGAGAGCACCGTCCTCGATCTTGTCAAGGTCGGTTTCCATATTTGCAGTAAAGCGATAGTCAACTACGTCCTTGAAATTTTCTTCCATGATCTTAGTGGTAAGTGTTCCAAGCTGAGTGGGAACAAGCACCTTACCGTCACGGCGAACGTAGTTTCTCGCGATAATTGTTGTGATAATGGGAGTGTAGGTACTAGGTCTGCCAATACCCTTCTCCTCGAGGAATTTGATAAGAGACGCCTCTGTATATCTGGGAGGTGCTTCTGTAAAGTGCTTTTCGGGATTAACTGAGAGCATATCGAGAGCTTCTCCGTCCTTGAGTGCGGGAATTCTGATATCCTTAACAACAGCAACCTCATCGTTTTGAGCGCTTACCTCTTCAGTTGCCTCATAAACTGCCATATAGCCCTGGAAAGCAACTGTATATCCACTTGCACGGAAAATATATCCGTTATTTTCAAAGTCAGCTGTGATTGTATTAAGCTTTGCAGACTGCATCTGGGATGCAACGAATCTCTCCCAAATGAGCTTATAAAGCTTATACTGGTCGGGTGTAAGTGCCTTTCTGATAAGCGCGGGAGTAAGCTCTACCTTTGAAGGTCTGATAGCCTCGTGAGCATCCTGTGCACCCTTGCTTGCCTTGAACTTTCTGGGCGACTTGGGAGCATATTCCTCACCGTATTTTTCAACGATGAATGCCTTTGCCGCACTCTGTGCATCGTCAGAGATTCTGAGAGAGTCAGTTCTCATGTAGGTAATAAGACCCTGAACACCACCAAGATCAGTACCGATATTTATACCCTCGTAAAGCTCCTGTGCAACTCGCATAGTACGGGCAGACTGGAAGCCGAGCTTGTATGCTGCCTCCTGCTGCATTGTTGAAGTTGTAAAGGGAGGAGCGGGAAGCTTCTGCTTATCGGATTTCTTTACGGACTTAACAAAGAACTGTCCGTTCTCGATAGCGCAAAGCACCTTGCTTGCATCAGCCTCGTTTGAAAGTTTGATCTTTCCCTTCTCATTACCGAAGAAACGAACGGAAACACTCTTTCCATCACTATTCTTAAGCTCTGCCTCGATGGTCCAGTATTCAACGGGAACGAAAGCACTTATCTCCTGCTCTCTTTCAACGATGATTCTTGTAGCAACGGACTGAACACGTCCTGCAGAAAGACCACTCTTAACTGTCTTCCAAAGAAGGGGACTGATCTTATAACCAACGATTCTATCAAGAAGACGTCTTGTCTGCTGAGAGTTTACAAGATTCATATTGATGTTTCTGGGCTCCTTGATGGAAGCCTTAACAACTGTGGGAGTAATCTCGTTGAAGCTTACTCTGAGAGTATTTTCAACAGGAATTCCAAGAACAGTTGCAAGATGCCATGCAATAGCCTCACCCTCACGGTCAGGGTCAGTTGCAAGGAAGATTTTCTTTGCTCCCTTTGCTTCCTTCTTGATCTCCTTGATGAGATCGCCCTTACCTCTGATGTTTATATAATGAGCCTCAAAGTCGTTTTCAATATCAATTCCGAGTGTGCTCTTGGGGAGATCGCGAAGATGTCCCTTAGATGCCATTACTTTATAATTTGAACCGAGATATTTCTTTATCGGTCCTACCTTTGTGGGTGACTCCACTATAACAAGATTTGCCATATTGATTCCTTTCACCTTTGATTGTGAGTTATTTTCTGATATACATTCCGCCCGGCAATGAGCTTATAAGTCCCTTGATTTCGAGGATAGTAAGCGTTGCCATTACCGTGCCGATTCCGTAGCCACTCCTTACAAGAAGGTCGGGAGACACGGGCTTGTCGCAGGGGAGCTCGTTAAATATGCTTCTCTGCTCTTTGGTAAGCCCCTCAAGAGCGCTTTCATCAAGCTCAAGAGTCTTGCTTGACGTTGTCTCTTCGGGTTTACTTTTATTTTCAGTATCTGCTTTTGCCGTCTCACCCATCTTCTTTATCTTGGGTACTGAATAGTAGTCACTATTCTGCTCGGCATTATTATTAAGCTCGTCATTGAGCTTTTTAAGCAATGCCTTGGGTGATTCCTTGGGTCCTTTGCCGTAGCAATCTGCCGAAATTCCGAGCTGAACGAGTATGTCCTGGTCGAAATCGGAGCTAAGCTCCCCTTGACGGAGCTTAACGGCATCAACGAGCCTTGAATGGTTTTCAAAATAATACTGTAATATATCACGGGCGCCCGTTATTGCAAGTGCGCCGTTTTTGATAAGATGATTAGGTCCTTCGCTCATCGGCTCTTCAATGCTACCGGGGAGTGCATAGACCGTTCTTGACTGCTCTGCTGCGCAGTCGGCCGTAATAAGTGCTCCGCTTCTTATAGGGGCTTCAACCACGAGTGTTCCTTCACTCAATGCACTTATTATTGCATTTCGTTCGGGGAAATTATTCTTATATGCCGGTGTGCCCGGATGATATGCCGTGAGCACTGCACCGTGCTCGCAAATGTATTTTCTGAGCTTTCTGTGTTGCTTAGGATAAATAACGTCGATTCCGCAACCCAAAACTGCGATAGTCGTTCCTCTGCCACCGATTGCACCTGCGTGCGCAACGCTATCTATGCCAAGTGCCATTCCACTTACAACAACGGCTCCTGCAGAGGCAAGCTCATATGCTATTTTATAGCCTGCTCGCATGCCGTATTCCGTCATCTTGCGAGTACCTACCATGGAAACGCAAAGCTTGTTATTAAGGTTTGGCATATTTCCCATATAGTAAAGCACTATAGGGGGATTTTTCATCGACTTAAGGCTTTCGGGATATATGGAATCCCCGTAAGTGATAATTCCAACGTTATTCCACTTGCAGTAATCGTATATTGACATAGCCTCGCCAAGATCCTTGTTTACAAGTGAAATTATCTGCATCTCACTAAGCACCGATGCATCTCTTAGCGTATGCTCGTCAGCCTCGTATATCTTACGAGGAGAGCCCGAAAACGCATCAAGCAATCTTTGAAAAACGGTGTTTTGATTATTCAGTTTTAAAGAGAGCCACAACCAATAGGTCTGCTCGGATTTTTTAAACCACTTGTTATCCATATTACCGTAAAAATCTGATTTTATTTTTATTTTATTTTATTTTGTAAAGCTCCCACATACAAACGGATGCTGCAATCGACGCGTTAAGTGATTCACTTCCTGCCTCCATAGGAATGAAAAGACATTCCGTGCAAGCATCAATGACTTCGTCCGAAAGACCGTGCCCCTCGTTGCCTATAACAATGGCATCTCCAAGCTTTAAATCAAATGATCCAAGCTTTTTCGCATCACCCTTAAGAGCCGCCGCATAAACGTCAGCGCCCTGCTCTCTCATTGCCTTAACCAAATCAGCAACGTTTTCCACCTCAACAATTCTCTGTGTAAACAATGCCCCCATAGCTGCTCTTACAGTTTTGGGATTGTAAAGGTCGGCACAGTCGGAGCTTATGATAAGAGTGTCTACAGAAAACGCCTTTGCCGTTCTTATCACAGTTCCGAGGTTGCCGGCATCTCTCACACTTTCGAGAATGAGGGTAGTGCCATTCTTCGTTTCGTTTGCAAGCACCTCATAATTTGCATTTTTTATTACGTTTTCAAGGTATGAGCAAACAGTTATTACTCCCTCGGGAGCCTGCTCGTCAGTAAGCTTTTCAAAAGCTTCGTCTGAAACAAGATATACTCTTGAACCCAAATTTGCATCTTCAACTGCGCACTTGACAGCTGCGCTTGCACTATCCATAACGAAAACGTATTCAATTTCAACGCCCTTTTCGAGCGCCTCTGAAAAGAGCTTGATACCGTCAAAACGGAAAAGATGCTCAGCTTTTCTATATTTTTTATCCTTGAGCTTTGCCATCTTTACGATAAGATTGTTAGCTCTGGATGAGATATATTGCCACTCCATAAACGGTTTTTACTCCTTTCAAAACGATAAAATCGACTGTTATAAGCATTCAAAAACCAACGAAAAAAGTGGTTTTTTGTTGACTTTTAAACACTCATAAAATCACCTAACGGTACAGTTTGGCTCAAATTCGAGCTCAAAACTGTACCGATAAATATGACAAAAAACCCGGCAGACCGGGTTTTTTTGCTATAATTAGAGAGCTGCCTTAGCCTGCTCAACAAGTGCTGCAAATGCTGCCTTGTCGTTAACTGCAAGCTCTGCAAGCATCTTTCTGTTAAGGTCAATACCAGCTTTTTTAAGTCCGTGCATGAACTGAGAGTAGTTGATGCCATTAACCTTAGCCTGTGCATTGATACGAGCGATCCAAAGAGAACGGAAGTCTCTCTTCTTAAGCTTTCTACCAGCGAATGCGTAGTTACCGCTCTTCATTACGGCCTGCTTAGCCATCTTGAAGTGCTTGGACTTTGCACCCCAGTAACCCTTCGCAGCCTTAAGTACTTTATTTCTTCTCTTGCGAGTCATCATCGCGCCTTTAACTCTTGCCATTTTTCTATCCTCCTAATAAATTCTAAAAGATTATTTCTGAATGAGTGCCTTGTAGTTAGCTGCCATAGCGTCGCTAAGGTAACCATTTACTCTACCCTGTCTAAGAGCCTTACCGGACTTCTTACCTGTCTTATGACGGCGGAAGCAGTGATTGAGCTTAACTTTACCTGTACCTGTTACAGAAAATCTCTTGGATGAAGCCTTATGTGTTTTGATCTTTCCCATTGTTTTATCTCCTTTGATATTTGTTTCGGTTGCCCGAAGCATAATTTTTTATTTTAAGGTCATTGACCTATTTGTGTACCTGTTTATTTTTTAAGCGGTGAGATTACCATGCTAAGCATTCTTCCGTCAAGAACGGGCTTTTTATCAACCGTTCCAAGCTCTTCACAAGCTGTGCGGAATTTTTCCATAATCTCTGCGCCAAGGTCCTGATGCGCCATTTCTCTTCCCTTAAAGCGAAGAACTACGCGAACCTTATTACCGCTCGACAAGAACTTGTGAGCGTGCTTAAGCTTTGTTTCAAAATCGTGATTTTCGATTCTGCAGGAGAGCTGAATTTCCTTAAGCTCAACTGTCTGCTGCTTTTTCTTAGCCTCTTTTTCTCTCTTCTCACGTTCAAAGCGGAATTTTCCGAAATTCATAATCTTGCAAACGGGGGGATTTGAAGTTCCTGTCATCATAACGAGATCAAGACCGTCGTTATATGCCATTCTAAGAGCCTGTTCTGTGCTCATAATTCCAAGCTGTTCTCCGTCTGCGCCGATAACTCTGATCTCATTTGCTTCGATCTGCTCATTAATCAGCATTTCCTTTGCGTTAGCGATGGTTAAACACCTCCAAAAAAATAAAAGTCGTACGCAGTTTCCCCGTACGACACACCTAGCCCCAATCAGAGCCATTATATCAAAAATATCAACACAAGCGCACCAATGTGGCAGGGTGAGAACGGGTAGTTCTGCTTCATTACTGATGTATTTTACCACAACAACGCGATTTTGTCAATAGTTTTTTAAAAAATATTTTCATCAATTTTGCGCTGAGGTTTTATCAGAATCGTGTCGGACTTTGATTTACGCAAGCACTGTCTTTAACCCGTAAATCCGACTTATTGATTATACCACAAATCACAATTTTGTCAATATTTTTTTGTTTTCCCATATTGAAAAAACCACCCGTTTGTGATATGATAATTATATAATAATTAAATGGAGAAAATATGACCAATTTAGACGATAGATACTTAAAAGCAAAGAGGGCTTTGTTTGAAAAGGCATACAGTGAATTGAATGCCGAGCAGCGCAAGGCAGTCTTCTCGGTTGACGGTCCCCTTCTCATCCTTGCAGGTGCAGGAAGTGGAAAAACCACCGTTCTTGTCAAACGAATAGCCTTCATTATTAAATACGGCAATGCCTATGCAAGTGACTACGTTCCCTTCGACATTGCAGAGCCCGACGTGGCTCGTCTTGAAAATGCGATAAATCGCACAAAAGAGGAGATCCTTCCCCTTCTCGATCAGTTCAAAGAGAAGCCTTGTGCTCCTTGGAGAATGCTTGCCATCACATTCACAAACAAGGCAGCAGGTGAGATTCGTTCAAGAATCAACGCGCAACTTGGTGAAAGTGATATTTCAAGTGAGATTTGGAGTGGCACCTTCCACTCCGTTTGCCTTCGCATCTTGCGAGTGCACGCGGACAAGCTTGGCTATTATACCGGATTTTCAATCTATGACCAGGACGATAGCAAAAAGGCAATCACAACCTGCATGAAGGACCTCGACATCGACGTTAAATCCTTGCCCGTAAAAAACGTACAAAACACAATTTCACGCGCAAAGGACAAGATGATTACCCCCGAGGAATTCTACAGTGAGGTCGGAAACGATTTCCGTTTGAAGCAAATCGCGAAAATCTATGAGGCATATCAAAACAAGCTCAAGGCATCAAACGCCTTCGACTTTGACGATATCATTATGCAAACAGTCATCCTTCTTCGCAAGTTCCCCGAGGTTCGAGAATATTATCAGAACAGATTCCGTTACGTTTGCGTCGATGAGTATCAGGATACTAACGAGGCTCAGTTTGCCCTCACCGCACTTTTGTCAGGCGGGCACGGAAACATAATGGTTGTTGGTGACGATGACCAGAGCATCTACCGATTCAGAGGAGCTACCATCGAAAACATCCTTAACTTTGACAAAACCTTCCCTTCCGCCAAGATTATTCGTCTTGAGCAAAACTACCGTTCCACCCAAAATATTCTCGATGCGGCAAACGCCGTTATCAGAAACAACACGGGCAGAAAGGGCAAAACTCTTTGGACAAATGCCGGCAAGGGTGAAAAGATACATCTTAAAAAGGTTTTTGACCACAACGAAGAAGCAAGATATATTTGCGACAAAATTCAAAAGATGGTCAGTGAGGGCAAGGAATACAGAGATTTTGCCCTTTTATACAGAAATAATGCTCAGTCAAGCACTATTGAGCGTACGTTTGCAAAAAGTGGTGTGCCATATCGAATCATCGGTGGCGTTCGATTTGCAGATAGAAAAGAAATCAAGGATATCGTTGCATATCTTCAGCTCATCCAAAATCACAACGACGATGAGCGCCTTGTTAGAATCATCAACGAGCCCAAACGAAAGATCGGTGACAAGACCATCGAGGGCGTTCGCGTGATAGCTCGCGAAGAGGGCTGCTCAATGTTCAAAATAATCGAAAATGCCGACAAATACGTTGCTCTTTCAAAGAGTGCAGATAAGCTTCTTGAATTTGCAGCATTGATAAATTATCTCACCTCACTCATCGGTGAAACCACACTTGAGGCATTCATCAATCAGGTAATGGACAGATCCGGCTACAGACAAATGCTCATAAGTGCAGGTGAGGTTGAACGCGACCGACTTGAAAACCTTGAGGAATTCTTGACGGGTGCTATCGAATACGAAAGCAATTACGTTGACGATGGCTCTTATACAAGTGTTCTTGAAGGCTTTATGGAAGAAACCAGCCTCGTTGCCGACGTTGACCGTTATGACGAAACGGCAGACGCCGTGGTCCTTATGACGGCTCACAGTGCAAAGGGACTTGAATTTCCATACGTTTTCCTTCCAGGTATGGAGGAAGGACTCTTCCCCTCTATGCAGTCCATCACTGCAACAAGTGCTGAGGTCGAGGAGGAGCGCCGTCTTGCCTACGTTGCTATCACAAGAGCCAAAAAGGAGCTTTTCATCGTTCACACAAATCAAAGAATGCTCTACGGAAGAACGCAGTTCAATCCCGAATCGAGATTCTTGCAGGAAATTCCCGAGGAGCTTATCGACAAGGAAAGATCACCATACGATAAGAAAAAGCCCGTATATTCCTATAGTGAGGACTCATACCGTCCAGTTTACGATACTCTCACGATTAACGCGATCCCCAAAAAGCCCACACAGACTCAAACAGCCTCTGCGCTTGAGCCCGGTGATAGAGTATATCACGCCACATTCGGTGAGGGTGACCTTATAAGCGTTAAACGAATGGGTGCAGACTGGCTCTATGAGGTAGTATTTGACAAGGTCGGCACGAAAAAGCTTATGGCAACCTATGCAAAGCTTAAGAAAATATAACAAACAAAAACAACCCCCGACGGATTTCGTCGGGGGTATTTGATTTAAATCACATATTGAAAAGTTCAATCTTTCTCTTTACGTAGTAAACCATTCTGTTCTGGATATAGCTTGCGTTTTCATCAAGGAAGGCTGCAGCCTCACCAACACTTGCTTCACCTGAAAGTCTATACATATTGAGTGCTCTTGCAAGCTCGTCGTCACCGTTCTTCAAAAGGCATTCCTGAATATCTGCAAAATCAACGTCGGGAAGCTCATAGAACATTCTCCACGCCTTCTTGGAGTGATGCACCTGAAGGTCGGAAAGCATCTTATATGCAACAAGGATTTTGAAAACACCCTCTTTGCCGAACACCTCTTCGTTTGAAGAGAAAATGCTGTCCTTCCAAAGAGCCAAGGGAGTACCCCAGGCATCCATGATATAATTATTCATCTGCTTATCAACGATATCGAATGTAAGGTCGTCGATAGCCATTGCCTTTTTCTTTCCGTTGGCATTGAGGAAATAGTTAAACGTTTTGCTTTCTTCCTTCTTGCCGGGGATCACCTTATAGGTATCTATGTAAGCAAGGTATCCAACCATACCTGCAAGCACAAGGAAAAGCAAAGCAACAACGATAAGTACAACGGTGGTAAATGCAGACTCTGTATTGAGTGCAAAAACAAAGCAAAGTAGAGAAAGCACAACGGACACCGCAGCGCCTATCCACATAAGCATATTAAGAGTTTTTTTATTCATAAATTCCTCCTATAATACAAGCAATATAATACTGTATTTATTCTAACACATCATTTTGATTTTTTCAATAGAATTTTGAATATTTATATCATTTAAGGTCATATTTTTTATACTCGGAGTCAACGTATACCTTAAAATCGTCAAGATAGGCTTCAACGTCGGAAAGAAGCACTGCTTCCCTGTCTGCAAAAACGATTTCAGCTCCCTTTTTCAGCCGGTAAAACACCTCGAAACGACTATTATATTTTCTTCCGTCCGAGCCAAAGATCACTACGTCACTTTGTGATATGAGGTCGGAGATGACATAGCTTTTCTCCAGTATAGTATCAAAATAAGGATTTTCAAGCACTGTGACCCTACTGTTTCCAAACAAGTAGCTAAAAGCAACGCTGGGGTGCGAATAATCTGCCGAATATGCTCTCTCACTTATGTACAAGCTTCCACCAAGAATATCAAGACTTGTACCTGAATCATAAACATAAACACCGATGTTCTTATTTTCAAGAGCTAAAGCTATCGCACTCATATGCATAAGCTCATTCTCGTTTTGAGGTGTCGGGAGATAGACCTCATGCACAATAAAATCATCCGTCATACGGTCAAGTGAAATCGCATGATAGCTGTGATAATGAGTCAATACTATACCGTCTATCTCTGTAAAGCAATTTTCCTTTGCCAAGGCAGCTCCGTCATAAAGATTTCCGTATCTTCCGTTTGACGCATCACAAAGATACACTCCCTCAGAGGATGAAAGCACGATGCCGTCCCCCTTTAAATATTCCACTCTTACACTTCCCTCTCTCGATGCATTATAAAATAAAACGTTAACGCACAAAAGAAGGCAAAAGGCAACGCTCGGTATCGCAATAATCCATCTTCTCTTGAGCTTTATTGCAAACAAAACAAGCGAGATGGCAAAAAGCCCCCAAACTATGTATTCGATATTCGGATAAGAAAGTGAAAGCATAACACCCTCTATCGACGATATCACACTCACCGTAAAGCCCATAATATTTCCCATAAGTCCTGCAAGATAGGTAACAAATGAGCCAACAAATAAAATCTTATAAAGCAACAATGAAAGCAATGCCAATACCATAAACGCCTCGCACACAAGTCCCATAAAAAGATTTGTAAACAAGGTTGCAAGGGATACCTCGGCAAAATATTTCATAATAAGCGGCAATGTAAATGTAAAAACGCATATCGATGCTATCGCACTGCTCAAAAGATATTTCAGTGCCTTTTTAAAAATTTTATCGGTGTCACTTGGCACAAAAAATGCGATTTTTGAACAAACGGTGCTTGATGCTATCACTCCAAAGGTAGATAAAAATGAAAGCTGAAGTCCAAGATCAAATACGGACACGGGTGATATTGCACATATCACCGAAACAGATACAAAAAGTGACGTCAAAGCATCATTTCTTGATCTTGATATCGTTGAAAGATACAAAATAAGAAGCATCACCGCAGCACGGCAAGCCGATAGCTTAAAGCCAGTAAGAGCGATATATGATATTACCAATGCAACCAAGATAGCAATTCGTATCCTCTTGTCAAGCAAAAGCTTTTTAAGAATATAATCAACAATGCCGATAAGTATTGCCACGTGGAGCCCACTGAGCGCAAGCATATGATATGCACCTGCACGCTTAAAATCCCTCATCTCGGCATCCCCAAGGGCTTCTCTGTTACCCAGCAGCAATGCACTTGCAAGTGCTCCGTTCTTGCTTCCTAAAATTGCCTTAAGGGTTGCAGAAATACGCGAATTCAAGGATAAAAGCGTCAATCTTAAATTGCTCTTGCTACCCTTGATTTCAAGCGAGTCCTCATCATTTGCAACGCACACAATATAGGCGTCTCGCAAATCACCGTTCTTAAGAAGAGCCGCATCATCATAGGCATTTATCCCCATAAGATCCACCTTGCATTCAAGCTTGTCCCCTAAGGACAAGTCTGATGCAAACTCCGTTACCAATATGGCATCGAAGGATGCTTTCTCACCGTCGACCGACTCGATTCGCACCACGCTCTCACTCATATAGGGATAGCTCGAAGAAATCTCAATAACGTATCCCTCTATCACACGCTCACCCGAATATTTTTCAACGGTTCTTTGAGAAATCGCAGAGGATATTCCACCAATTGACGAGCCTAAAACAGATGAAATCATCAAAAGAATAAGCAATGTGCGTACATTTTTCTTCCCAAATCCAAGCTTGTGAAAAATCAGGAGCAAAATTATTAATGAAAGCACAAATATCGCAAGATATAAAAGCACGTTCGTAATCTGCGATATGCTCAAAAACGCTAAAAATATAAGCAATATCAATATAAGATAGCGCTTGTTAAAACCGTTCATTGAAAACTCCTAAAAAATTTTGAAATAAATTGTTGACAAATCATTAAAAAGTATGTATAATGTGTACAAGTGGCAAAAAGTGTATAACTTTTGCATATTTATACTCACATAGCCAATACACACGATTACACACTATTTAAGGAGATTACTATGTTTGAAAAAGTAAAACAGATTCTTATCGATGAGCTTCAGGTTGAAGAAAACCTCATCACTCTCGACGCAGAGCTTGCTAACGACCTTGGTATCAATTCCATCGAGCTTGCTGACCTTGTTATGATCTGCGAAGATAAATTCGACATTGAGATCAGCGATGAAAACATCGGTCAGTTCGTTACAATCCGTGACGTTGTTAACTATCTCGAAACACTTTAATTTAAACATTTATCGAAATAGAACGGTCTGCTATGCATCAGCATAAACGCAGACCGTTCTGTTTTTTTTATCTTCTTGCCTTGAAAAAGCCTGAAAGAAGCTCTCTGCTCTCTTCCTCGCACGTGCCCTTTTCAACGCGTACCTTATATAAAAGCGGATAGGAGTTAAGATTAAGCACACTCCCAAATGATCCCGCGTTGGAATCCTTCAAAGCATAATATACACAGCCAAGTCTTGCATTGAGTATCGCGCCTGCACACATAGGACACGGCTCAAGAGTAACGTACATTTCGCAGTCGGAAAGTCTCCATCTGCCAAGCTTTTTGCACGCGCGCTCTATTGCAAGTATCTCTGCGTGCGCTGTAGCACTCTGCCCTGTCTCTCTTTCATTAAAGGCCTCTGCAATTATTTCATTGTCCTTGACTATTACGGCTCCCACAGGAACATCCCCTGCCTCAAATGCAATTTTAGCATTTTCAAGAGCTCTTTTCATAAATTCGTTTTTCATTATGCAATCACGCTAAGCCAGATAAGTCCAATCATTATCAAAAGAGAATATATCGTAAAGATAACAACTCCCGTCGAGAAAAATCCCGATATTCTCTCTCTTACGCTCAACGGCATAACGGCTTCTCCGTTTTCGTCGGGCTTTAAAATCAGCTTATCGATAAGCCTTCCTTTTTTCTTAACGTATACTATAATTCCCACAAGTGATATCAAAGAAATCACAAGTATTGCAATATCGGACACAGTAATATAGGTAGATGCCACCTTTTCTCCAAGGTGAGCATTTATTATATCGGCAATTGCTGACGTTCCGTTATTTATCATATGAACGATAATCGGAATGGCAATGCTCTTTGTTTCAACGTATATCCAGGCCAGCAGCACTCCACCCACAAAGGCATAGATTATTTGCTCGGCATTGGTATGCATAAGAGCAAAAAGAGCTGCACTTGCAAGTATTGCCGTACCCTTTCCGTAAACCGTTAACGCCTTACAAATCGTGTTTCTAAAGAAATATTCCTCAACTACCGAGGGAATTATCACAGATGATGCAAGATATATGATTATCTGATATGGATGCTCAAGCTCCACGCTCCAAAGATTGGTTGACGTAAAATCAGAGTAATTTCCAAACGCGTTAACCAGGAAATAATTGAGATAGGAAGCAAGGATAATTGCCCCAAGAGAAAATCCCACTGCAAAAACGGCAACCGTTTTGGGCATTTTTTCACTTTCTATGGGTTCATATACTTCTCTATCTGCATTTTTATTCATTTTTATGAATATATTCATTGGAATAATGAAGCCGAACATGTATACGGCACACTCACCGATTCCATATGCGATATCGTGCGCCATCCCCTCTCCCCACACGGAGATAAGTAGTACACTGATTATAGAAAGAATTCCTCCAAGAAGTGCCATAACGCCTTGATTTATCATCATGGCAATGGCAATTTGATTCATAAGTGAGGAATATATTTGTTTACTTTGTTTGTTCATATTTAAGTTATTTTAAGAAATGCAACAAGTATCGCACAAAAGATAAACGCAATGTTAAGAGGAGAAAAGAAGCCCTTTATCTTTTCTTGCTTTGACAATGGAGTTACCTCCTCACCGTCTTCACCGGGAAGCATCTCAATGTGATTTTTATGCTTTCTCTTGTTTTCGAGATAGGCGTCGTATGTACCCTCTTCCTTAGCAACACGCACCTCTTCTGCCAATGCCTTTTTTCTTTGTATCTTCAAAAAAATGAAGCACGCAGGCACCACAAATATAATGTATATAACTGCAAGAGTTGACATATAAGTAACGTAAGCATCACTTGAAACTCTGTAATAAAGCAATGTTGATATGCAAGATAAGAGATTGTTTACAAAATGCAATGCTATAGAAATCCAAAGCTTTTTCGTGCCAACGTAGAGCCAACCCAAAAAGATTCCAAGCACAAAGGTGTGCAAAAACTTTGAAAAATCAGCGTGAAGCAATGAGAAAAGGATGGCGCTTATAACAATGGCAGTCTTCTGACCGTAAGGTGCAAGTGCATCGCACAAAATCTTTCTGCAAAGGATCTCCTCTGCGATTGCAGGAATTACCACGATACCAATGATATAAGCTATCACCTGATAGGGATATTTCAATCCGACCTGCCAAAGAAGATCGTCACCAAGTCCCGATGAATCTGCCTCAAGGCTCACAGTAGCTAACTGGAAAAAGAACCACGCAAGAAAAGTTGCTCCAAGACCGAGAAGAAATATCATAGGAAGAGTCTTTTTATTTACTATCTCCTTTTCAACGGGCATATGCTTTTCGCGATTTGCTTCCCCATGAATCCTAGAAAAAAGCTTTATAGGGAGTATGAAGATAAGACAGTGAAACACTGTGTTTACCAAAGTATAAACAACGTCAACTGAAACGTTATACCCAAATGAAAGTGCCGAGATAAGCTCGGTAACAGTAAGCATTCCGCCTGCAATATAAATAATTCCAAGTGTTAAAAGCATAGTGATGGCTATAGAGCCTATCAAAGAGGTGTATTTGCCGCCCAGTTGCTTATTTGTGGGCAAACGGAGCCAGGACATCTGATTGCTGTTTTCCATAACTATTCTCCTATCTTGAATTATTCTGCTATCTCGTACGACACGATATTGTCCTTTACGAATACGATATCGTGATCCTTTATGTAAAATCTCGGAACGCGCTCACCAATGGCACATATCATCTCATATCCGATGGTGTTGTTGTTTGCAGCAAGCTCGTCTGCTGTGATTGCCTCGTCCTTGTCAGTGCCGATAAGAGTGATGTAATCTCCCTCTCTAACCCCCTTGACATCGGTAACGTCAAGCATGAGCTGGTCCATACAAACTCTGCCAACGATGTTGACTCTTTGACCTCTGATAAGCATCTGAGTACCGTTTTCGGAATTGGAGCGCCAAAATCCGTCGGCATATCCAACAGGAGCAGTAGCGATCTTCGTTCTCTTTTCAGCCTTAAAGGTACAACCGTAGCTGACTGTGTCCCCTACCTCTATCTCCTTTATCATGGAGATAACGGACTTAAGACTCATAACGGGAATAAGCTTGTCGCATCCCTTGACCTTGTGAGAAGGAGAAACGCCGTAAAGCACAACTCCAACTCGCACCATGTCAAGATGGTACTGGGGATATTCAAATGTGGTCGCACTGTTTGCGCAGTGTCTTATTTCAAAATTGATGCCACGCAAGGACAAGCCGTCAATGGCATTCATAAATCTATCGTACTGGAGCTTTGTAAACTCCTCACCGCAGATCCCTTCGTCGGCAACTGCAAAATGAGTAAAAATACCCTCCGGAGAAAGACCTGCCATGTTGCAAACGTCCTCGATGCTGTTAAGCATGCTTTCTTTCTCGTGGATACAGTCAAAGCCGATTCTTCCCATACCCGAATCAAGCTTTATATGAATCTTGACCTCAACTCCGTCAGCACTCGCGCTTTGCGAAAGCTCCTTGGCATAGGAATGAGAGAAAACACTTTGCGAAATGTTGTTTTCGGCAAGAATTGACGCACAAGAAGTCGGTGTATATCCGAGAATGAGGATTGGAGTGCTTATTCCGTTATTTCGAAGCTGCATTGCCTCCTCAATATTAGAAACTGCAAAAAAGTCCGCGCCAAGCTTTTCATAAAGCTTGGATAGATATACCGCACCGTGACCGTAGGCATTTGCCTTTACAACGCAGCAAAGCTTTGTTCCCTTTTGCAATTTTGATTTGATAAGATTGAAATTCTTTTCGGCAGCATTCATATCGATTTCTGCCCAAAATCTTTTTCTCTTAGAAATATATCTGTCCTTCAAGATAGCTGCCTCCTTCAAAAGATTATTCATAATATTTTATCACACCCTTATAAAAAAATCAATATTTAGTAATAAAATATATGTCGCTTTTTTCAAATTTTGATTTAAGAGAAAAGTTAGCTTGAATAGAAATGTGGGGCTTTTTTGAAAAAGCCCCACACACACCTAAAAAAACTTAAAAAGTTTTTCAAGTATAGCCGTAATATTAGTGCTAAGTCCACAGACTCCACTCAAATTGTGGATTTTCGAGCCGTCCGATAAAATAACGAGAAAATCGATTTGTGTCACCTTTGTGCGACACGATTTGCGCAGAGTCTTGTTACAAAGCTCTATTAAAGTTTTCACACTGCTTTTTTCAAAAAGTGGCATTCTTCAAAAGAAACCTAACCTTCCTCGTCGTCAGTTTTGTCTATGGATTTTGCATCGATATATCCTTCGGTAAGGATATATGCAAAAAGCACCCCGAGTGCACTCAAGGTCGCCGTCAGCTTTTCTGTCGTCAGCTCGTCAACACCAAAAAGTATGCACAGGGCACATACAAGAGCACTGATTGCCACCCAAAACTTTCTGCTTCCAAGTTTTTTTGCCCAATCGATCTTCATATTTTAGCACCCCACTCTCTTTCAAGAACCGAAAGTCTTTTCTCGTGCTCGGACAGTTCAGTATAAAAATGTGCGTTCTTATCAGATTGATGCTCCATCGTAATCTTCAACTGAACCACCGCAGCTTCAAGCTTCAAAAGAGTTGAATTCACCTTTACCACCACATTCATAACGGCAATAAAAGCAGATATTACACCAAACATTCCAACTGCTATTTCCCAAGTCATATTCATCCTTTCCAAACGCTCTTTTGCTATTCCATTCGTATTGTAACACGATTTTTTCTCAGTGGGCGACAGAAATATGTCACTGTGAAGTTTTTTAAATTATTTCTTGACATTTTTTGTGGGTTGTGTTATACTGTTTTCGATATGAAACGCCTTGATGGGAAGGAGTAATTCAAAGCTCACCTCAAGAGAGCAGACGGTCGGTGCAAGTCTGTGGCAGAGTTTGAATGAAGTAGTCCCTGAGCGGTTTTTGTGAAACGGCTCTTTTACTAAGAGAAAGTAGCAAAAAACGGTGTTCCCCGTTAAAGAATTTGAGTGCGCATTTCCTTGTTGGCAATGCGAAATCAGGTGGTACCGCGTTCCCACGTCCTGATATCAGGATGGGGGATTTTTTGTTTTTATATCCCCACCGGCTCAAAAAATCGGATAAAATTTATTTACATACTTCAAGAAAGCGAGGTTCATAGAAATGAACAATTACAACGAGCTTCCAAAGACGTATTCTCCCTCTGAATTCGAGGACAGAATATATCAAACCTGGTGTGAAAAGGGTTACTTCACACCCGACAAAAACAATAATAATCCCAGCTTTTCCATCGTGATTCCTCCGCCTAACGTTACAGGTCAGCTTCACATGGGACACGCTCTTGACGAAACACTTCAGGACATCCTTGTTCGTTATAAGAGAATGCAGGGCTTTAATACCCTTTGGGTTCCCGGTACTGACCACGCAGGTATTGCAACACAAATCAAGGTTGAGGAGCGCCTCCGCGTTGACGAAGGTCTTTCCCGTTATGACCTTGGCCGTGAGAAATTCCTTGAACGCGTTTGGGGATGGAAGGATACCTACGAGGCAAGAATCACAAGCCAGCTCAAAAAGCTCGGCGCTTCTTGTGACTGGTCCCGTCAGAGATTCACTATGGATGAGGGCTGCTCTCACGCAGTTCGCGAGGTTTTCGTAAACCTTTATAATAAGGGACTTATCTACCGTGGCTATAGAATTATCAACTGGTGTCCCCGTTGTCTTACTGCTCTTTCCGATGCAGAGGTAGATTATAAGGATATGCCCGGTAACTTCTGGCACATCAAATACCCCATCAAGGGTGAGGATGGCTACGTTGAGGTTGCTACAACCCGTCCTGAAACAATGTTCGGTGACACTGCAGTTGCAGTTAACCCCGAGGATGAGAATACAAAGCACCTCATCGGCAAAACACTCATTCTTCCCATCGTTAACAGAGAAATTCCCGTTATCGCAGACGATTACGTTGAAATCGGCTTTGGTACAGGTTGCGTAAAGATCACTCCCGCACACGACCCCAACGACTTCCTTGTTGGTCAGCGCCACAACCTTGAGCAAATTAAGGTTATGAACGACGACGCAACAATGAACGCATACGCAGGCAAGTACGAGGGCATGGATAGATACACCTGCAGAAAGGCTCTCGTTGCCGACCTTGAGGCTGAGGGCTACCTCGTTAAGACAGTTCCCCACGATCATAACGTCGGTGTTTGCTACCGTTGTGGCACAACAGTTGAACCCATGACAAGTGATCAGTGGTTCGTTAAGATGAAGCCCCTCGCACAGCCCGCTATCGAGGCTGTTGAAACAGGCGACATCAACTTTATCCCCGAAAGATTCTCTAAAAACTATTTCAACTGGATGAACAATATCCTTGACTGGTGCATCTCCCGTCAGCTTTGGTGGGGACATAGAATTCCCGCGTTCTACTGCGACGATTGCGGTGAGATGACAGTTTCTAAGGAGGATATCACCGTTTGTCCCAAGTGTGGAAAGCCCGTTCACCAGGACGAGGACGTTCTTGACACTTGGTTCTCATCAGCTCTTTGGCCCTTCTCAACTCTCGGTTGGCCCGAATCCACCGAGGACCTTAAGAGATACTACCCAACAAGCGTACTCGTAACAGGTTACGACATCATCACCTTCTGGGTATCACGTATGATCTTTTCAGGTCTTGAGCATATGGGACAAAAGCCCTTCTCCACAGTATTTATTCACGGCCTTGTAAGAGACGCTCAGGGTAGAAAGATGTCCAAGTCTCTTGGCAACGGTATCGATCCCCTTGAAATCATCGACAAGTACGGTGCAGATGCACTCAGATTTGCTCTTGCAACCGGTAACTCTCCCGGAAACGATATGAGATTCTCCGACGAAAAGATTGAAGCGGCAAGAAACTTTGCAAATAAGCTTTGGAACGCTTCCCGTTTCGTAAGAATGAACCTCACTATCGACGAAATCAAGCTCCCTGAGGAATCAAAGCTTGCTATCGAGGATAAGTGGATTCTTACAAAGTTCAACGAGCTCACAAAATCAGTTGTTAATAACCTTGACAACTTCGAGGTTGGCGTTGCTCTTGCGGAAATCTACTCTTTCACATGGGACATCTTCTGCGACTGGTATATCGAGCTTGCTAAGGCAAGATTCAATGAAACAGATACTGAGGCAAATCTCATCTGCCAGAACGTTATCGCATACGTTCTCAACGGAACTCTCAAGCTCCTTCACCCCTTCATGCCCTTCATCACTGAGGAAATCTATCAGGCTCTCCCCCACGATAACGAGAGCATCATGATTGATACATATCCCGAATATAACGAGGCTCTTTGCTTCTCTGCTGATTCCGAAAAGATGACTAAGATTATCGACGCCATCACAGCAATCCGCGCAAGAAGAAGTGAGATGAACGTTCCTCCCTCAAAGAAGGCAAAGGTATTCATCGAAACAAAGTATAACGATATCTTCGGTGCATCAAGTGAGGCATTCTTTGTAAGACTTGCTTCTGCAAGTGAGATTTGCGTTGCGGAAAAGTTTGGTGACGAGGTAAGCGCTGATAACTCCGTTCAGATCATTACTGACTCAGCAACAATCTACCTTCCCCTTTCCGACATCATCGATTTCGAGAAGGAAAAGGCTCGCCTTGAAGGTGAAAAGAAGCGCCTTGAGGGTGAGATAGACAGAATCGTTAAGAAGCTCTCTAACGAAGGCTTTGTAGCAAAGGCTCCTGCAGCAGTCGTTGAAGGCGAAAAGGCTAAGATGTCTAAATATCAGGAAAACCTTGACGGTGTAATTGCCGCTCTTTCAAAGCTTAACTAATCACAAAAATAATAGAAACACGATCCAAGTCCTTTCGGACTTGGATCGATTCATATAATCATGGAAAAAACATTTAATACAGCAATCACAAATAAAAATTATACAAGATTTGCCATCGACCAAACGAATAGAAAAGTAGTGTATCTTGGCTATGACTTGAAGGCTACAAAAACCGAGTATCAATTGCTTATTGCATTGGAAAATAACGGCAATTCTCCCCTCTCAGCTGAGCAAATTTCAAGCCTTTCAGGCGTTAATTTTACTAAAGAAAGTCTCGCTTTTCACGTTTTGAGCATCAATAATAAGGCAAAGACTATAGGAAACCGTCCTTTGATAAAAAATATTGCCAAAATTGGATATTTTTTGAACGAAGAAATGTAAAAATTGTTGACAAGATTTATATAATATGCTATAATACTTTTGTAAATTGTGTAAACTTTTATTCGTACTTTGGTTTTGTTATTTTAGTTGTTTATATACACAGAAAGGACACAAGATGGAAATTGCAATTATAGCTCACGATATGAAAAAAGAACTTATGACACAATTCTGTATCGCTTATTGCGGAATTCTTTCAAAGCATAATCTTTGTGCTACAAGTATTACCGCTAAATATATATCCGAGGCAACAGGCCTTCAGATTGAAAGATTGCTCACAGGTGAGCACGGAGGCGAGCAGCAGATAACATCCCGTCTTGCATATAATGAGATTGACCTTCTCCTCAACTTCAGAGATACACGTTCCTCTTCCACTTATAACGAAGAAGAAGCTGAAATGATGAGAATGTGCGACCTTCACAATATTCCCGTTGCAACCAATATCGCAACCGCCGAGATTCTCGTTCAGGCTCTCGACCGTGGCGACCTTAACTGGCGCGAGGTTTATAATCCCCGCTCCGAATATAATAGAAAAAGAAGCGGTCTTATCTGATCCGCTATCATGTTTGGGACACGTTCCTTCCGATTCGTCTTGCACAGAGATAGAGCCCTTGGCTGTGAGGTTCTTCAAGATGGCGCTTGGAATACCACCCACGCGTTACGTTGAATACCCATTTTTAAGTTAAAATTTCGGGTGGAACCGTGCGAATTTGTTTATCGCACCCCGAATGGCTTTTGCCATTCGGGGTGTTTTTATATGTTAATTTATTTTATAGGAGATACAAGCTATGAAAATCAAACTTTTTGATCTCGAGCTCAGCTTTGACGCGCCCATCACAGTATATGACGCGGCTCGCTCTGCTGAAAAGATCGATCGCAGCGTTATTGCTGCAAAGGTAAACGGTGAGGTAGTTGCACTTAATCACCTTATCGAAAACGATGCAGAGGTTGAGCTTCTCACTTTCAAAGAAGCAGACGGCAAGCACGTTTTCAATCACACAGCAAGCCACATTCTTGCTCAGGCAGTTAAACGCCTCTATCCCGAAACAAAGCTCACTATCGGTCCCGCTATCGAAAACGGCTTCTACTATGACTTCGATTCCGAGGTTTCCTTCACTCCCGAGATTCTTGCAAAGCTCGAAGCGGAAATGAAGAAAATCGTTAAGGAAAACCACCTTATCACAAGAAGCGAATTGCCCCGTCAGGAAGCTATTGCTCTTATGACAGAAAAGAACGAGCCCTATAAGGTTCAGCTTATCGAGGAGCTTTCCGAGGATGCAACAATAAGCTTCTATACACAGGGCGAATTCACAGACCTCTGTGCAGGTCCTCACCTCTTCTCTACAGGTGCTGTAAAGGCTATCAAGCTCACACAGTGCACAGGTGCTTATTGGAAGGGTGACCAGAAGAATAAGATGCTTCAAAGAGTTTATGGCGTTGCCTTCCCCTCCAAGGACGAGCTCAACGCATACATCACAATGCTTGAAGAAGCAAGAAAGCGCGACCACAACAAGATTGGCCGTGAGCTTGAATATTTCACAACAGTTGACTCCATCGGTCAGGGCTTGCCCATCCTTCTTCCCAAGGGTTCAAAGGTTATCCAGACTCTTCAAAGATGGATCGAGGACGAGGAGCAAAGACGTGGTTACCTTCTCACAAAGACTCCCCTTATGGCAAAGCGAGACCTCTATAAGATTTCCGGTCACTGGGATCACTACCGTGACGGTATGTTCATCCTCGGCGATCCCGACGATGAAACAAAGGAATGCTTTGCACTCCGTCCTATGACATGTCCCTTCCAGTATCAGGTATTCCTCAACAAGAAGAGATCCTATCGCGACCTTCCTATGAGACTTGGTGAAACATCCACACTCTTCAGAAATGAGGATAGCGGTGAAATGCACGGCCTTATCCGTGTTCGTCAGTTCACAATTTCCGAAGGACACCTCGTTCTTCGTCCCGAGCAGCTTGAAGAGGAATTCAAGGGTTGCCTTGACCTTGCTCTCTACTGCCTTGAAACTCTCGGACTTCTTGAAGACTGCACATTCCGTTTCTCTCAGTGGGATCCCAAGCGTACAGATAAATACGAGGGTACTCCCGAGCAGTGGGATGAAGCTCAGTCCATCATGGAAAAGCTTCTTGATGCTAACATCGGTCGTGAAAACTACGTTGTAGGTATCGACGAGGCTGCATTCTACGGTCCTAAGCTCGACATTCAGTGCAAGAACGTTTTCGGCAAGGAAGATACAATCGTTACTATCCAGGTAGATATGCTCCTTGCAAAGAAGTTCGGCATGGAATATGTTGACTCCGATAATACTCTTAAGACTCCCTACATCATCCATAGAACTTCAATGGGATGTTATGAAAGAACTCTTGCACTCCTTGTTGGAAAGTATGCAGGTGCTCTTCCCACTTGGATGGCTCCCGTTCAGGTTAAGATGCTCCCCATGGGTGACGCTCAGGTTGAATATTGTGATGAGCTTTCAAGAAAGCTCACTGCTCTCGGCATCAGAAACGAGGTTGATAGAAGAAACGAAACTATCGGCTATAAGATCAGAAACGCTCAGCAGGAAAAGGTTCCCTATATGCTCGTTGTGGGTGGTAAGGAGCTTGAGGCAGGTACAGTTGCAGTTCGTTCTCGTAAGGACGGCGACATCGGTACAATGACAGCTGACGAATTCATCCTTAAGATTGCAAAGGAAATTGCAGATAAGGCAAGATAAGCCTGTAAAAACAAATGCACTTGTGTTTTTCACAAGTGCATTTTTGTTTTTCTTGATTTGTATTACCTAAATAAAAAACAGCAGGCTCTCCTGCTGTTTTTAAATTACATATTTTCAAACAAAGGAATGATTACGTCCTTTGCGAATGTGTATATACCGATGCAAACAAGTATTACGCCACCCAAAACAGTTGCCTTGCTTGAAAGCATATTGCCAAACTTTTTACCTGCCCAAACACCAAAGATACAAATGATGAAGGTTACCAAAGCAATAACTAAAACACTGACAAGTGCCTTTACGATATCGTAATCAACCATAGTAAAGCCTGCAGTGAGTGCGTCGATAGACGTTGCAACACCCTGTATCATAAGTGCTCCAAAGCCAACTGCACAATCCTCGCAGTCGCAATCCTTTTTGATTCCGTCATAGATCATCTTGCCACCTATGTATGAAAGGATGATGAGCGCTATGTAAGGAATAATCTTCTCAATGAAAGAAATCTTGTTGGCAATGCCAATGCATGCCCATCCTATAAAGGGCATAAGTGCCTGAAAGAACGCAAAAACACCTGCTATAGTGCACATTCTTCCTATCTTCATCTTGTTTTCGTTCATACCGTTAGCGAGTGCCACGGAAAAAGCATCCATAGCCAATGCTATGCCAAGCGTGATACTGATTGCAAAAAATTCAAATCCCATTTTTATCTCCTTCATTTTTTGACCATTGTGAGAAACGACAAAAAAATAAACTCACGTATAGCTTCAGAGTCCACCACTCGTAAAGTTATACGTAAGTCTTGCAATTTAAAGTAAGCCAGAGGATTTCTCCCCAGTATGTTGACTTGCTCCGATTTTTCTCTCGGTTGCTACTCCCTTACCAAACCTTGGAGATTATACCATAAAAGACATGGTTTGTCAACCCCTAAAAAAGATAGGGCAAAAGCCCTATCTTTATTTCTTTTCAGCAGTATCGCAAGAATTTCTATAAACGACGAATCGCATATACAAAAACTCAAGCACGAGATTTGCCACCATATTGATGCCCTCAACAAGATATTCGTTCATACCGACACTAGTTGCCCATCCCATAAACCAGGTGGAGGCAGGTGTGAATACCAAGTAGAAGAGCGCCACCAAAACCATTGATTTGACAAGGTTGTTTGATGACTTGAAGGTCACCTTTCTGTTGATGGTGAAATTCCAGATCACCGACAAAACAAGCGCAATAAAGTGAGAGGTTGCCTCGTGGCTCTCTCCCAAAATAAGCTCGTTCAAAAGGGTAAATGATCCAATCTGAATTATTCCTGCGCTGAATGAAATAAGCGCAAATTTGATTGCTCTAAACAGTTCTCTACTGTCCTTCTTCATAAATATCTCCGTTCTATCCCCTAAGGGCAAGCAGATAAAATATAGTCCCTGCTTGGCTTGATTTTACCATATATCAAACAATAATGCAAGGACTATTTGTGAACACGTTCACAAACACAAGTAAGAAAGGACGGAGATTATCTCCGTCCCTCAAATCATTCTTCAATATAGTATAAAACGATATAGTTTTTGCTCTCGTTGTAGCTTGAAAGTGCCTTTCCCTCTCTAAGCTCGTCAAGAACGGTATAACTTCCGTCCGCATGCAACGCGATGGCATAGGTAGCTGTATCTGATGCAATGTTGTAAGAAATCATCTCACTGAATTTTGCAACGAACATATCCTCACCCTTGGTAACCTCAACCTCGTGAAGAGTCTCGGTTTCTCCGTTTCTGACCATGGCAACTATCTCGTCAAGAGTAAGACTTGCCAATCTCTGAATTGGAGTGAAGGTGTAATAAATATCCTTGTAGCTAAACACAAGATATTTCTCTCCGTTAAGCATCTCCATGCAGTCACCGGTAATAGACACGCCGTTATCGAATATCATATATACCTTTGTGTAGTTGCCTGTATGCTCATAGGTGAAGGTTCCACTCATTTTTTCACCGTCCCAGGAAACGAACGAAACGCCCCCGTCAGTTGTAAAGCTGATAGAGATGGATGAAAAATCTGCTCTTGCAAAGGGATAGATCTCGTTAGCCTGAGCAAATCCGAACTCGCGCTCAACTCCACCCATAAAGACCATGTTCATCTTGCAGCTTGAAAGATACCACTGCTCCTCAGTTGGAACAAGACGGCATCCCGAAAAAAGTGTTAAAATCAATATTGTAAGTATAATAAAAGAAGTAATCCTTGCTATTTTCATTGATATTCTCCTTGATGCGTGTGTTAATACATATATGATAACACATCAAAGTTAAAAAAGCAATCCGTTTAAGCAAAAAGTATCATAAAAATAAATAAATTTGCCAAAAAGCTATTGACAAACCACGAAAAATCATATATAATAATTGGGCGTGAACGGATGCAAGCGGCAGTTCACCAAGTACTTTGGAGAAGTACTCAAGAGGCCGAAGAGGCGCCCCTGCTAAGGGTGTAGGCCGGGATTAACCGGCGCGAGAGTTCAAATCTCTCCTTCTCCGCCAAAAAATAAAACCACCCAATCGGGTGGTTTTATTTTTTGCCTGAATTGGATATTTGAGGTCGTAAGAGCGACGGGACCGGCAAGGGCGAGCGAGTAAAAACATCGCAGTGCGATGTTTTTACGAAGCGAAGGAGCCAAAGCAAGGAGTATCGGGGGTGAAGCTACGCTTTACGACCGAGACGACTATGCGACGCGAGTGGGTGGCGAAGCCACGAAAATCTCTCATTCCCCTTAAACACAATTTTACCATTGACATAAAAGCATATTTTTGATATCATATTTACATACTTTTGTTAAAACTATTATTTTGAAAGGTGGACTGAATATGTGGTACGATATGCTTATACAAGATGAATTTATTGAATATTTCAGCAACGACAACAACGTTTTCTATACTATAGAAAACGATAAGGAAATCCTTGCGCCCACGTTTCTTCGTTTTTCAAATATAATAAATGGAATCGTGACTGCTTGGACATTTAACGATTTGCCCATAGAAAAATTAGAGCCTATCTGTGAATATGACAAAGAAGCTCTTTCCAGCCTATACTTTTGTAGGAAACAGATTGAAAATGAAAAAAGATCTCTTCCAAGCATATGGCATTCAATTCCCTGTGATCCCATATACTCCCGTTATAATGTCAACATAGATAAATTAAATGCAGAACAATGTGCAGTCTTACTTATATACCCTTTCTTATCCAGAATGGATGGAAGCTTTGAATTACAATTTCAGCAAGACGGAAGACTAAAAAAATATCTTTTAGCCCTCAAAGAAAAATCAACAAATGCATAACAAAAAAGGACACCAAACGGTGTCCTTTTTTATATTCAAATATTATTTTAAAATATGCTACTACCCCTTATTTTACCCCTTATAGAATTTTTGCGCATTAATTTTGTCAAAATATTAAATCAAAAATACATAAAACCATTTTATTTTGGTTTATTTTTGCTTAAGATTTTTAATGAATTTTGCGAACACAGCTATAAAATAAGACGCATGGATAAATATAGTTGCGAAACAAAAATATTTGATAATATTCAAGGTGTAAGCGTTAGCAAAATTGTATGCAAATCCATAGGTTTTATCTAAAAAACCTGAAAGCATGCATGACAAAAGGAAAATCAAGCCGAATATTGAATTTATTATACAATGCTTTTTATCCTCGCCTTTTTGAAAATATGATTTTTTCATAAAGCTTAAGAAGGATATATACACATAAGTTAACGGTATTGATGCAAAAATAAACAAAATCCAAACTATAATATGGCGAATATTATTGGGTACAACGTGGTAGAGCAAGCCGGTTGTTTCTCCGTGGAAGAGAATCAACGGTATACTATTTGATACTAACGCTATCAATGTTATTAGAATGTATTTTAATAGCTTTTTACGGTCGTTTTTTCTTTCTTCTTTTGAATATTCCGCCGCTTTTTTCAAGGCATCATTGGTATCGTTTTCCAACGGAGTTTTTCTTCGCTCGCCGTCAATCAGTTCACGGATATCTATTTCATAGAATTCGGAAAGCTCTATTAATATGGATAAATCAGGCATATTACTTCCCGTTTCCCATCGAGATACGGTTTTGGATGACACATAAAATTTTTCGGACAATTCTTCTTGCGTTAGTCCCTTTTCATTTCGGAGCTGTTTTAAAAATGCTCCTATCTTTTTTTGATCCATTGGAATCTCCTAAATATATATTTATACTAAAATATTATATCATTTTCATTAGAATTTTTCAAGTGATTATTTTCAAAACAAAAGGTTAAAAATGTGCAAAAACGGTCTTTTTTATGCATTTTTTGTCAACTGGACAAGTAATGTACCGTAAAAAAGCCGTGATTCTCGCTTTGTGTCCTTAACTTTTGGCTGAAATTGAGTTATACTTATATTGCAACGAGGACAAATCGCCTCGAATCTTATACACAGGAGAATAACAAATAAAAAAAATCTTATCTCTCATACTCGTAGTAATAACACTACTTTCAACTTTGGCTCTCACATCATGTGACGCTGCAATGGAAATGTTCATCGATTATATGAATGCTCAAAATACGAATCAGTCAACAACACCTCCCGATGAAATAAGACACACAATTACAAAGGAAGAGTGGATCGCTTTTGCCGATGCAAAAAACTTTACAGTATATAATAAATATGAATCGTCCATAGTATATTGTACTGAATATGCGGTAAAGTTAGTTGATATGAACGATCCCGATAAAAGTGTAGACCCTTGTACTTTCTTTATTTTAAAAAATAATACTTGCTATACCCTCTTCCAAAGCAGTGGAGAATGGTGGGCTTCCGAGTATAATAGTGTGCTTGATCAATTTAACAGTTTAACATTGGAAAGTCATCTCGATTCCGGCATGTTCACAGAAGAATTTTATGATTCTTTGGTATTTAATGAAGAAACAAATACATATGAAATGGCGAACGTGGAAATATACTTTGAATACGGAATTCTCGTATATTTTAAGATTGAAGGAAATTTGATTTTTGGGGACGTTGGCTCAACAGTTATTGAAATTCCCGAAAACTATAAGCCCTGGACTGGTATAAACTAATAGTTCTAATCCAAGTTCCACTCAGTCGAAGAATTTTGCAATCTCCTCGACAAAGAGATGACCGAGCTTTAGTCCACTCATAGAGTCGTAATGAGCAAGGTCGGGAGCTTCGAGTGGCTCCTTAGAGCAAGTGAGACCGTGCGCCACCACTCGCAGTGCGAGGATAAGGGAGCGCTAAGGAGTGGCAGGCGTCGCAGAACACAAGCAAAATTACTTTTGCGCGGTGTGATGCGCTAACGCCAACAGTGCAACGGAACGCTTGCGTTCCTAGATAATCTCTCCTTCTCCGCCAACAAAAAAAGGACACCAAACGGTGTCCTTTTTTATATTCAAATTTTATTTAAAAATAGGCTACTACCCCTTATTTTACCCCTTATGGATTTTAAAGAGAAAAATCAGTTTGTTTTTGCATAAAAACAGGATAATGCCCATTTCAAAAAAATTTACGTCAAAGTATCTTCTCCATGGCAATTTTTTGAGGAACCAGTCCCTGTGCCTCATAAAATTTCATAGCACCTGTGTTGCAGCTCCAAACGTTCAAGGTAAGATTATAGCATCCACTGTCCTTGGCAAGCTTTAATGCCGCATCGTAAAGCTCCTTGCCTATGTGCTTGCCACGAAGCTCCTCGTCAACGCAAAGATCGTCAATATACAAGGTCTTTATATCAGTAAGCACAGAGTTATCAACGTGCTGCTGAAAGATGCAAAAGCAATATCCCATCACCTCGTCATTTTCATTTGCGCAAACGAGAATGGGACGGCTATCATCACTAATCATTACCCTAAGCTCATCCTCGGAATATTTTCTTCCTATTTTAAAGACGTCAGGTCTTCCATTGTGATGAACGAGGCACACCTGCTTCAACAAATCACCTATTTTTTCAATGTCCTTTTCCATCGCGCGTCTTATCATAGTGCCCTCCCTATATCAATTGTATATTACGTAATTCTTTTTAATTGTACTCAATAAAAGACAGTTTGTCAAGTGAGTGTATTTTTTATTTTTGGCATAGACTCCTTATCTTTTTCATATATTTTAGCATATACAAAGACAAAGGAGATATATCATGGAAAATTCTCAAAATAATACAGGCCACTTTCCTCAAATGCCTATATGCGATACGGTCTTGCACACCGAGGTAAGCTCTGATTTTACACTTCCCGACTACAAAAACGAGATAAAGCGTTTGCTTTCGACCAAGGTGGATATGATGCCACCCAAAAAATATTTATCCAACAACGGCGCCGTGCTTGAGGGTGAGCTTGTTTACAAAATACTCTACGTAGGTCAGGAGTCCTCATTATACTGTGCCACACTCACCGATAAATACCGATTCGATTTGGAGTTTGATTATGATTCTCACTCCTTAAATCCCGATGACGTAACAGTCAATGCCTTTTGTGAATGTGAAAGCGTTAATACAAGAGTGCAAGGACCTCGAAAGCTCAACATAAAATCCAAGCTTGTATGCAAGGCGCTTGCTCTTTCCCCCTCCCTCTATGCACCCGAACTTGTGGGAGCACACGACAAGTCATCCGTTGAGGAGCTTGTTTTAGAAGCACCCTCGATTTTATGTAAGGTGTGCGAGAGCGATCCTGTTTCTCTTACCGACCTTGTTATGTTCGATCCTCAAATAGATAACGTCCGAATCATCAAAGCAGATCCGTCAGTAAGCATAAGCGAATGCAATGCTACCGATGATAAAATAAACGTTGTGGGAGAGGTCCTTTTAAAGCTTCTCTACTGCAATGATGCTCAAAGTGATAGCGCCCTTACCTTAACGCGAAAGCTCCCCTTCTCCACCTCCATTTTTTGCGAGGGAGCGGATAGCTCCTTTGAATGCTGCACTAAAGGAACTGTTTGCGAGGAGGATATTACTGTCGGTGAAAACGGAATAAATATCGAGCTTGTGCTTACAGTTTCTGCCCTCATGCAAAAAAATGAGCCGATTTCATATGTCAACGACGCCTTTTCCACCGAAAGAACGTCGACAAATCAAACCGAGGAGATCAGCATTTTAAATTCGGTAAAGGCTTTTAACACTAATCTTTCAAAAAACGAAAGCTTTCTACTTTCGGATTTAAGACTCGATGCTGATTCAAAGATTATAGACACCTCTGCCACAGCCCGTATCACCTCTTCAAGCCTTGAAAACGGCAAGGTATTGTTACTCGGTGAATGCACCTATCAAATTGTCAATCGCTTAAACGCTGAATACTCAATTTGCGAGCTTTCATCTCCCTTTAAATATGAAATCGATCTTCGTGGAAGGACATATCAGCACGACGTCAAATGCCGAAATCTCAATGTTTTTGTGTCAAATGCCCGTGCAAGAAGTGACGGTGAGCGCCTTTTTATAGATTGCGAGCTTAATTTCTGCCTTTCTATGACCGCCGAACAAAAGATAGAGCTTTTATCGGGTATGACCTTTGGCGAAAGACTTACAAAATCAAGTGGTGAGATTTTGCTGTGCTATCCTACAAGTGGGGCAACTCTTTGGAGCGTGGCAAAGCACTATAACGAAAGCCTTCAAAGGATCAAAGCAAACAACTCACTTAAGGATACTTCCGACGTGTCAAAAAAGAGATTCCTCATTATATAGGAAAAAGCCGACTTTAAATCAAGTCGGCTTTTTCTCTTTTTTTCTTAATTTTTGACAATACTGAGTGCAAAGCTTGTCAGTACATTCCGAGCACTTGAGTGCCATATTTGAATTTTCCCAAAATCTTTCGGGATGAAGATATATATTAAGCTCCCAAACGACAAGATCCACGATGCCAAGCACCAAAAGTGAGATCGAAAAGAAGCTTCCCACAAGGAGCATTGGCGTAAACATCATCATATGGTCCCAGTTGAATATTCTACACGTTGTGCAGCACTTGTTTCCAAGCATAAGTCTGAAGGGGCACCAAATAAGCACACAAATAAGGTCGCAAACGTAAAACGCGATGCTTATAAGGAAAAGATGCTTGTTGTTTAACACCGAGCAAAGCTTGAGCACGCTTATGGCTGCGATAAATATCACCCACACAAGAAGCACTCTTCCTGCCGCCTTATTGGTATCCAATATGTATTTTTTAAGCTTTTCTTTATCAAGAAGCTTATTGATGGCAGGACGGAATCTCTCCTTGAAAAATTTTTGCGAGCCAAGAGCAATGTTCTTCACCGGGAAAAGCTGGGATACAGTATCGTATATCCAAAGCACCCATAAAATATGGAATACCGAAAGCTTTTCAAAAAATCCCCATCCTTCAACTATGTCAAACTGCTCGGGCACGTATAAATATATTGCCAAGCTTGCAAGTAAAATGCATATTCTTAATATCAGCTTAATAAAATATACTCTTCTTATTTTTGACATCAAAACGCCCCCTTGTAATAGAAATTCAACATATATATTTTATTTTACACTATTTTCTTCAAAAATACAATAAAAAATAACAAAAAAAATATCCACCGACAAAAGTCGGTGGATATTTTATCTTAATTTTGTACTTTAATTACTTAGAAAAGAATTCTACCACGTCAAGTGCAAGCTTGTCAGGACAGTCCACCATGGGAGAGTGTCCACAATTAGGGTAAGGAAGAAGGATGGCAAGATTGCCAAGTGCATTATAGTTATCCATTACCATATAATCGGGTACTACAACATCCTTTTCCGCCATTGTAAGTGCAACGGGGCACTTAATGTTGTGGATTGTTCCGTCACCCTTGCCATAGGGAGTATACTCGTCACTCATATTAAGATTTGCAAGTGCCCAGTCAAGGTCAACAAGGTTTCTCTGCTTCAAGGTTTCATTCATCCAAAGCTCGTTCTGCTCTCTTGTGGGCTTGTTTACAGTATAGATTGTAGCATCCCAGATAGCAGTCATCATAGCAAAGTCACCCTTTTCAAAGCAATTGATTGCGGGAAGAACCTGAATAGGATCCTGTGCCATTTCTTCTTTAGAAGCATAGGGCTCACCTGTGGACTGATAATTTTCCTTTTTGAATACGGGATAACCCTTAAGACCGGCACCCTCAATGTCAAAGAATTTCTTAACCTTTTCAGGATACTTTGCGCAAAGCTTCAATGAGACACCACCGCCGTTTGACCAACCTACAAGGTAGAAGCTGTCAATTCCAAGTGCCTCTGTAAAGAGAGCCACGTCGTCAGCAAGCTCCTCAAGCGTGTCAAAGCGTTCGTTATAGGATGAGTCGCCAAATCCGCGAAGATCAACGGCAACGCATCTATATTTGTCCTTGATTCTATCAATCAACGGACCGTAATGAACGGAGGAGGACATATTTCCGTGTACCATAAGTACAACGTCCCCTGCTCCTTCGTCAAGATATGCAAGAGTTTCCTTTCCAATGGATATATATTTCTTTTCCATACTATATCTCCTATAAATTAAATTTGAACGGGCTCGTCGTCAAGATTTGTAAAGCCTAGAACAAGTGACAAGAATGCCGCACTGTCCTCATACATGCTTGCGTGACCTGAGCCATTTATTGTAACGTAGGTGCTACCCTTAATTCTCTCGTGAAGCATAATTTGCTCTGTGGGAGGAACAAGTCCATCCTCAGAGCAAGAGATTACGAGAGTGGGACAGCTTATCTCAGAAAGTCTGTCCATATAGTTATAGTCTCTTGAGCTATCCGTCAAACGGATAAGAGCCTTAAGCACCTCAGGATTTGAAAAATAAGGTATCAAAACCTCTTCTCTTCTCTCCATCCAAGCGGCTTCTCTTTCATAAAAGCCTGTGGAATAGATTACGGGAATAGTTGTAAGATAATATGCAAGTCCGTCACCGGTTTTAGCTACTGCATTCCAACCGTCACCTATCTTGCGAAGCCAGTCGCTCGTTCTTCCACAAGTGTTTGCAAGAATGAGTCTGCGAACGCGATCAGGATGTGCCACTGTATACTGAATAGCAATCTCACCGCCATAGGATATGCCCATGATGCTTACCTTTTCAAAGGGAAGCACGTCAAGCAACGCGTCAAGAAGTCTGACCTGTATGGAGTGGTCATAGCTCTCTTCCATTCTGGAGCTTTGTCCCTGGTCAAGAAAGTCAACCAAGATTGCAATATTATTCTTGGTAAGATTTTTCATCATCGGCTTCCAGCTATTAGTGGACATCATAATGCCATTCAAAATGAGAAGGGGTTCTCCTGCCTCACCCTGAACCTCGTAATAGACCTTCTTGCCTTCAAAATCAAAGAATGCCATAATTCACCCTATTAGCCCGCAATAATGCCGAGTGCGATAGCGTCCTTTGTGAGCTGCTCTCTGAAATCGGGGTGAGCAACGGAGATGATGAGCTTTGCTCTTTCTTCCATAGCTGTACCGCGAAGATTTACTGCGCCGAACTCAGTAACGAGCCAGTCGATATCGTTTCTTGAAAGAGAAACTGCAGCACCCTGCTTAAGAAGAGGAACAATCTTTGATGTTTCAACTCTTTCACCTGTAGCCTTATCCTTAACCATTGCAGTTGAATAGAGTGCGATAACGCTTCTACCGTTCTTAGATTTCTGCGCACCGATAGCTGTATCTGCCTGTCCACCTGTACCGGAGAACTGAACGTGTCCGATGGACTCGGAGCAGCACTGACCGAAGAGGTCAACCTCGATAGTGGAGTTGATGGAAATCTGATTATCGTTTTGAGAAATTGTGTGAGGATCGTTTACGTACGCACCGTCCATAATACAAACTGCGGGGTTATCGTCGATGAAATCGTAAAGTTCCTTTGTACCCATAGCAAATGCTGCAACCATCTTACCCTTGTGAGTCTGCTTGCACTTACCTGTGATAACACCTGCCTTAGCAAGCTTTACCATACCGCTTGTGAGCATCTCTGTGTGAACACCGAGATCCTTCTTATCCATAAGGGATGCAGCAACTGCGTTAGGAATACCACCGATACCAAGCTGGATGCAGTCACCGTCGTGGATCATATCGGCAATGTACTTACCGATTATAAGGTCCTTTTCGTTGGGCTCAACGTCTGCGATTTCAGGCATGGGATAATTACATTCAACAACGTAATCAATATCGTTAAGGTGAATCTGAACGTCACCAAATGTTCTGGGTGCATTGGGGTTGATTTCAAGGATAACAGTCTTTGCATCCTTAATCATTGCCATTTCATATGTGTTTGAAGTGGAGAGGGATACGTAGCCGTGCTTATCGGGCATTGAAGCAATACCAACGTAGATATCGGGCTTGCGATAGCAAAGACGCTTGAAGGATGCAAGATGCAAGTGGTTGTAGATAAAGCTTATGTTACCGTTTGCATGAGCCTTTCTGAGCACGGGTGTATAGAACCAGCCTTCAGTTCTGAAGGAATCCTTATAGGCTGCATTTGTCATAAATTCATATGCGCCCATAGGAAGGCAGTTGCTCACCATAACGCCCTTTACTTTGTCTGCGATTGTGTGAAGATTTGTCATAAATTCTCTGCCCTCTGCAGCACCAAGACCTGTAACAATGTAATCGTTGTCTTTAACAAGAGCAAGAGCTTCATTAATGGATACGTATTTTGCCATAGTTTTTTTCTCCTTTTTATATATGTAATATTTTTATTTTATATTCAAACCGCAAAAGCGGATAGATTTCAACGTTAAATACTAAAAATCAATGAAACGGTAAAAAACGAGTGGTTTTTGATTTGTAATTTTGTTTTGTAATAAACTTTTTTGGGGGTTATTCCCCGCCCTTTACGGGCGGGGATACAAATTATTGCTTTAAATTATTCTGTGATGTACTGTCTGAGTTGTTCGATTGTCTGAAGACCTGTGAAAGCAGCGGATGCAGCTACGTGATCCTTTGTTGCGTTTTCACCGAATGTTTCGTCAGCTGTATCAACAAATACTGCTGCTGAGAAGGATTCAACACCTGTTCTTGCGCCGTTAGCATAAGAAATTGTACCTGCCATTGCAACTGGAAGCTCTGTTGTTTCCATGATTTCAACAAGGTTTGCTCTTGTGAGCTCCTTGCCGGATTTTTCAAGTGCTTCGAGTGCTTCGCAGAACATATTACCTGCGATATAGCCTGCAAGTGCATAAGAGTTATAGCTCATTGCCCAAGCTGTACCCTTATCCTGTGTATAAGCGTAGCTGAAGATAGCCTCAGCAACCTTCCAATAGCTTTCTGTAAAGCCTACAACGCCCTCGCCGTAAAGCTTGCTGTCCTGCATCTTGTATGTTCTGAAAAGAGGTGTGTCTTCGTTGTAAACGTAAGTTGTAGATGTTACGTCAAGCCAACCCTGAGCATAGATTGTCATCTTGGACATGATTTCAAGACCTGCTTCTGTCAACTTCTTTGTGTTTGTATCGTTCAAAGCGTCTGCAGATGCATTATTATATGATGTAAGAACGTTACCTGTGAAGTTAGCCTGTGCAAGAGATGTAAGAGCTGCGATAAAGTTTGTACCTGTTACAGTAACGATAACTGTGTCACATCCTGCAGAAACGATGGATGTTGCAGCTGCGTTGAAGTCTGTACCGGGAACATCCTGGTAAATGATGTTATCCTTCTTGGATGCGGGAAGAGTCTCAGCCTCAAGCTTGATACCTGCAAGTGTGCTCTGAGAAGCCTCGTCCTGGTTTGCGATAACGCCAACCTTTGTTGCACCAAGACCACCTGTCAATGCGCCGTTTTCATCAACTGCAGAAGCAAATGCACGAACGATAAGTGAACGGCCCTCTGTCTTGTTAAGGGGCTGTACGGGGAAGATACATCTGTCGCCATCTGTTGTAGCGTTGCCGTTATAAAGTGCATCGATACCTGCAGCAGCATAGATCATAGGAACACAGTTTTCCTTGAGAAGATCAAGGTTAACGTTTACAGCGTAACCGCCGTAGTTACCAACGATTGCAAATACTTCATCCTCGAAAATGAGCTTTTCCATAAGGGAAACGGAGTTTGTAGCAACACCCTTATCGTCATAGTGCTTAAGGACTACTGTCTTTCCGTTAAATCCACCGTTTGCATTGTATTCAGCAAAAGCAGCGTTGATACCAAGGTTGAAGGGTACACCAATGTTTGCAAGTGCACCTGTTGTACCTGCTGTGTTACCTACGTAGATAACGTCGCCCTCATAAACCTCTGTGCTAAGAGTAGCAGCCTTATCGTCAACACATGCAAGCATTCCAAGGCAAAGTACAAATACAAGAGCCAAGGAAATAATCTTTGTAAGTTTTTTCATAAAAGTTCTCCTTAAAATTTATAATATTTATTATAAATAATTACGCAATGTTTTGGTAATAGATGCGTATTACTTTCCGCCAAGGTATGCCGAAACGAGTCTTTCATCCCTGATAAGCTCGTCTGCAGTACCGTGCATACTGATCTTGCCAAGCTCAAGAACGTAGGCATAATCGGCAATCTTTAACGTTGTAAGAGCATTCTGCTCAACGATAAGAATGGTTGTGCCCTCCTCCTTGATCTTTACAAGTGTATCGAAGATGTCCTTGATAAGCAAGGGAGCAAGTCCCAATGAAGGCTCGTCAAGAACGAGGAGCTTAGGTGAGCCCATAAGTGCTCTGCCTATTGCAAGCATCTGCTGTTCACCGCCTGAAAGAGTGGATGACTGCTGCTTTGCTCTCTCTTTGAGTCTTGGGAAGAGATTATATACTCTTTCAAAGTTTTTCTGAAGCTCTTCCTTTGATTTGATGTTGTATCCGCCAACGCGAAGATTTTCTTCAACGGTAAGACCGATAAGAACGTGGCGTCCCTCAGGGGACTGCATGATTCCCTGCTTTGCAATTGCATGAGCAGGTTTTCCACTTATCTTGTTGCCGTCAAAAATAATTTCTCCACCATTTGGCTTAAGAAGTCCTGAAATCACCTTAAGGGTTGAGGTCTTTCCTGCACCGTTTGCGCCAAGGATAGCAACTATCTGCCCCTTCTTAACGCTGATATCGATGCCCTTGATAGCCGCGATAGGACCGTAATTAAGCTTGAGATCCGTTATTTTAAGAATTTCACTCATATTAGTCCCCCTCACTAGCGCCAAGATAAGCCTCTTGAACTGCCTTGTTCTTCTGAATCTCCTCGGTAGTACCAATTCCGAGCATCTGACCGAAGCTGATTGCACACACTGTGTCGCATACGCTCATTACAAGTCCCATATCATGCTCAACAAGAAGAATTGTAACTCCAAATTCATCTCTGATCTTTCTGATAGTTTCAGTCAGCTCTGCAGTTTCCTTATCGTTAAGACCTGCGGCAGGCTCATCCATGATGATGAGCTTTGCATCAGCCATCAAGGCTCTTGCAATCTCTACCTTCTTAAGGATACCGTAAGGAAGTCCCATAGCGTACCACTGAGCATAGCTTTCAAGTCCCATGAATTTAAGGATTCTCATTGCCTTTGCACGAAGCATCTTCTCTTCCTTTTTGAGAGAGGGAGCGCCAAGCAAATGTCCAACAAATCCCGTTCTATAGGATCTTGTGCTCGCAACCAAAAGATTTTCGACAACCGAAACCTCTTTTACAAGCTCGATATTCTGGAATGTTCTGCCGATACCCTGAAGGATAATATCATGCACCTTAAAGGAACGAAGGTCAACAACCTCGCCATATTTGTTTTCAAAGTGCATATCACCACCCGTTGCATCGTAGAAACGAGTAATACAGTTAAATACTGTTGTCTTACCTGCACCGTTAGGTCCGATAAGTCCAAAGATTTCACCCTTCTTAACGTCAAATGTAAGATCGTCAACAGCCTTAAGACCACCGAAGTACATCTTAAGTCCCTCAACTCTCAAAAGAACGTCATCAGGAAGCTCTCTTTCTACATGAGCATTCTTTTTGAGTGCTTCAATCTTCTTTTCAAGTGCCTCGATCTTAAGATTGATTGCCATTCTTTCCTTCTCAATCTTCTGTCCGTATTCTCGCTTGAGATTATTTTCAAGCACATGGTATTCGGATTCAAGCTTTTCCCTGTGAAGATTAAAGGGTGTTACAAATGTAGAATATCCCTTGTTTATAAACTGTGCCTTCTTCTTTTCAAGAGAGGCGATATAGGCACTTCTCTTTTTATTAAGAGACACCATTTTCTTATCACGTTCAACAAGAACGAATCCATAGGGCTTGCCCTCTTTGACAAGCTTGAAAATCTTCTTTGCTGCACCGTGATTGATTGCTCTTTGCTTCATATACGCCTTTATGTCGTATTTCTGAAGCTTTTCGTCAAGGATGGACTGAGCATATTCCCCCTTGTCGCAAGCCTGAAAAGCATCCTTTTCAAGCTTCTTGTTACCTTTTTTAATAAAAGCATTGAGCTTTGCTTCTATCTTATCGTCGTATTTCGAGTCAAGAGTGATAAGCTCCTCACGGTACGCGTCAAGATATCTGCGAAGCTTGATAAGCTTTGAATTATAGGAGTGCTTAGCCGAGATCTTTGCCATACTTAGCCTCCTTCATCTTCTTGCTTAATGCCTTGAATTTTGTTTTAAGCTCAACAAAGAGCTGAGCAAGTCCGCCCGGATAGAACATAACGATCACGATTACCAAAACACCCGATGCGAGAGTGATGATAAGGGGATTTTCTGCAAAGAACGGAATCTGTTGGAACACTACAAGGTCGATACCGTACATAATGAACGTTCCGATAACTGCACCCCAAACGGATTTATATCCACCGATGATTACCGCAGCCAAAATGTTAAGCGAGGTAATAAGTGCATAATAACCGGTTGCGTCAGTTGCGTCTGCAGAACGAACTACCATCATAAGAAGTACGCCTGTAAGTGATGCATATGCAGTACAGATAACGAAAGCCATAAGTCTGTACTTGATAAGGCTGATACCCATTGCCTGAGCCGCTGCAGTACTGTTCTTCATTGCAAGCATTGCTCTTCCTGTGGGGCTATTGATAAGATTGGTTGTCACTATCATAACGATAACGAGGAAGAAGGATACAAGCATAAGGGATGAGGTTCTGGGGAATTTTATGCCGAAAAGAACTGCATCCTTTGAGCTGAGCGTGAGCTTGGGCTCGATAGCCGCATAAAGTGTTCTCAAAATTTCAGAAAGTGCAAGAGTAAGAATTACAAGATAGATACCCTCGATTCTGAGTGAGATAAATCCAACGATAAGTCCGATAAGTACGGAGATGAGTATGGCAGACAAGAGCGCCACAAAGAAGGGCAAGCCTGATTCTACCATAACGTAATGCACCGCATAAGTACCGATACCGATAAAGCCACCGGTACCAAGAGATGCAAGTCCTGAATATCCCATAAGCAAGCAGAAGCCGATGGACGCGATTGCATAAGCAAAGGTGGTCGCAAAGGATGACTGCCATGCATAAGGAAGTATCTTTTCAGTCGCAAGAACACCAACGATGCACATTATCACACCGAATACTATGTATTGGAGTGCTGCATTCTTAAATATCTTGCGCATGATTTCTGTTAATTTATCCTGTTTCTTTATTTCCTTGCCAAACAAGGTGTAATTTTTCATCATATATTTATTCATATCGTTACACCTTCTTTGCTATTTTTTTGCCAAAGATTCCCTGAGGCTTAATAAAGATAAGCACAAGAGCAATTACATAAACGATTACCTTTGACCAGCTTGTGTATTCAGAAAGACCGAGGATGTTAAAGATTGCAAATACGATGTTCTCTGCAAGCGGGATAAGGAGTGCGCAGATTACAGGTCCGTGGAATGTGCCGAAGCCACCCAAAATACCTGCAAGGAATGCACTTACCTGATATTCCGTCATAAAGTAACTCGAAACAACCTTTACCTCAGAGGCTCTCATGTATGCCGCAAGAGCACCGAGAGCACCCGCAAGTCCCCAAGATACTGCAGTTACCACGTGAGTGTTAATACCCATCATACCTGCAACGTATTCGTTTGAAGCAGTTGCACGAACTGAAAGTCCCCATTTGCTGTATCTTAAAAGGACGAATATGAGAGGAATGATAACTGCCGTAATGGCTACGCAAGCAATCGCGTTATACGTTACCGTAATAGCCGGACTACCCTCAACCTCGATAGAAAGATTGCCCTTAATCAAGGAGTTTATCATATACTGCTCGATATTACCAAAGATTACGGGAATAAGACCTGTAATGATGGATATAAGTCCCATAGTGATAATCTGCTTGCTGAGCGCGTTAACGTAACGGCCGTTTCTGAAAAGTCCTACGTCAACAACAACAGCAATAAGCATTGAAGCCACCATTGAAAGAGCAATACCTACAATGACGGGTAATCCAATCTTGGTTATTGCCAACGAAGCAACGTATGCACCAAAGGCAGATATAACACCTTGGGAAAAGTTAGTTGTAAACGACGTTCTGAAGATAAGGGTAATAGCCATAGTAACTATGGCAGTAACACACATAGGAATTAAAGAACTCAAAAATGTGTTAATAATTTGTACCATATATTATCCCCACTGAATGATATTTGCAGCCCAAGTGTAACCGATACCTGCAGCAATCATACATACTGTGCTTCCCTCTTTAACCTTACCTTCTTTAAGTGCAAGCTCAAGAGAAAGGATCTGGTCGATCTGACCGATGTGACCGTAATCCTCAAGGTAGATGGACTTATCCTCGGAAAGACCGAGATCTGCAAGCATTGCCTTGTGTCCACTTCTCTTGATGTGAAGGATGGAGAGATAATCGATGTCCTCACGTGTCTTGTCAGACTTGCGAAGAGCCTCATCGATGCAATGATACCAGTTGGGCATGGAAACTGTATTAAGAAGTCCCTTCATCTTGGGAGAATCCATAAGACGAAGCATGCCGTATTCCTTAAAGTTCTCAGCTGTAATAGGCTCATTGATACCACCCACCTTGGAGCCACATGTGTGAACAACGCTACCGTCACTCATAAGATGTGTGCCAAGAAGAAGGTTCTTGCCGTAATTCTTCTTAAGAAGGATCGCGCCACCACCTGCACCGAGGTTGAACATAAAGGAAACACCACTGTCCTTATAGTCGATAAAATCGCAGTTACGGTAACCGCCGCAAACCAAAACTGTGTTGATTTCGTCATCTGCGATGAGCATATCCTTAGCAAGCTTCATTGCTGAAACTGCTGTGCAGCATCTGTTCTGAACGTCGATACCCCACGCATTCTTTGCGCCGATTCTGTCCTGAACGTAGCATGCACTTGTGGTAAGAGGATATTCCTTCCACTCTTCTGTGATACAAAGGATAGCGTCAATTTCAAGAGGATCAACACCTGTGTTCTCAAGGCACTTGAGAGCTGCAAGAGCACCCATTTCCTGTGTACCGTCACAAGCATCCTCTGAAGGCATATATTTCTGATTGATGCCGAGCTTATCTCTAACTGCATCTTCACTCCAAACGCCACCTGTAGCGTCGGAAATTTCTTTAGCTGTCATTATTTTCTTGGGCAAGTATGTACCAACGCCCACAATACCTACGTTTACCATTTAGATTTCCTCCAAATTATTTTGTAGCTTTATTTTGATTTGATTTTTTACTTTAATTAAAGTCTCATACCGCCGTTAACGGAGAGAACGTGTCCTGTTACGTAAGAAGCATCGTCACTTGCAAGGAAGAGAGCAGCCTTTGCGATTTCCTCGGGCTGACCGAGTCTGCCAAGCATTGTAAGTCCTGCGAATTTCTGAAGAAGCTCTTCGGGAACTGTCTTCATCATATCAGTCATGATGTAACCGGGAGCAATTGCATTGCATCTTACGGGAACGCCCTTGCGAGCAAATTCCTTAGCCCATGTCTTTGTAAGACCGATAACGCCTGCCTTAGAAGCTGCGTAGTTTGCCTGACCGATGTTTCCGTATTCACCAACTACGGATGAGATATTGATGATAGAACCACCACCAATTTCCTCCATAAAGGGACCAACGTAACGTGTGAGATTAAATACACCCTTAAGGTTGATATCAATAACGAGATCCCACATATCGTCGGTCATCTTTCTTGTCATAGCATCGCGTGTGATACCTGCGTTGTTAACAAGAATATCAATCTTGCCGTACTTCTCTTTTACGTATTCAAAGAAATTCTTGCAAGCCTCACCGTCAGTAACGTTGAGCTGATAGTATTCTACACTTTCGTTTTCATATGTCAAAGGCATCATGTCAACTGCAATTACCTTTGCGCCCTCTCTTGCGAATGTAAGAGCCATTTCGCCGCCAAGTCCCTTAGCGCCACCTGTTACTATTGCAACCTTATTTTCAAGTCTCATTCTAATATCCTCCTTAAATTTTTATTTAATGTTTTTAAGAACTACTGCAGTACCCATACCGCCACCGATGCAAAGAGATGCAACGCCGTATTCCTTGCCGCTTCTCTTAAGCTCGTGTGCAAGAGTAACAATAATTCTGTTTCCGCTAGCTCCAACGGGATGTCCGAGAGCAATAGCGCCGCCGTTTACGTTACAACGGGAAACGATGTATTCGGGATCAACTCCGTGTCCCTCGGAAAGAAGCTTAACAACACCGAGTGACTGAGCTGCAAATGCCTCATTAAGCTCGAAAAGATCGATTTCGTCAATCTTCATCTTAGCATTCTTGAGTGCGTTAGTTACAGCGGGAACGGGACCAAGGCCCATAACGTCGGGCTCAACACCGCCCTGACCTACTGCAACGATTTCTGCCATAGGAGTAAGAGAATACTTCTCTACTGCCTCCTCACTTGCGAGAACACAGAAGGAAGCACCGTCATTGATACCTGATGCATTACCTGCAGTTACTGTACCGTCGGGCTTGAACGCGGGACGGAGAGTACCGAGCTTTTCAAGAGTAGTTGAGCGGTTGATATATTCGTCCGCATCAAAAATGATTTCCTTTCTTCCTGCCTTAACAGTAAGAGGAACGATTTCGTCAACAAACTTGCCCGCATCCTGAGCTGCGATAGCTTTAGCCTGGGAATTGATAGCAAATTCATCCTGCATCTCTCTTGTGATGCCGTATCTTTCGGCAACGTTTTCAGCTGTAATGCCCATGTGCATATTTCCAAAGGCATCTGTAAGGGAGTCGATGAGCATGTGGTCAACAAGCTTCATCTCACCCATCTTATTTCCACCTCTCACCTTGCCGGGAACAAGATAAGGAGCACCGCTCATTACCTCAGTTCCACCTGCCGCGATGAGATCGGCAGAGCCTGCCTTGATGGCAGTAAATGCGTTCATAACGGCTTTCATACCGCTTCCGCAAACCATATTAAGTGAATAAGCAGGAATTTCAACGGGTACACCTGCGCCGATAGAAACCTGACGGCCGGGACCCTGCTTTACTCCTGCGGGAAGAACGTTACCTACAATTACCTCGTCAAGCCATTCAGGCTTTACGTTACCAGCTTCAAGCGTAGCCTTAAGCACGTCTGCGCCAAGTTTTGTGGGAGAAATGTCTTTAAGTGTACCGAGCATAGTGCCGATAGCACTTCTCTTTGCACTTACCAAAAATACTTTACTCATGGGTGATCTTCCTTTCATTATAAATTTTTTTATAGTAATGTCAGTGCCATAATACCGATACTTTCGTCCACCCAGTAAAGGGGGGACGAAAGCTTTTTATCGATCGGTACTGTGCTGGCACAGTTTTCTATTAAAGTAATTTGTTAAGGTTCTTGAATACTGCTTCAGCGTCTGCAACGATACCGAGGTTAGCAACCTTGAAGATGGGTGCGTTCTTATCAGTATTTACTGCAACGATGAATTCGGATTCTTCCATACCTGCAAGGTGCTGAATAGCACCGCTGATACCGAATGCAAGATATGCCTCGGGACGAACTGTCTTACCTGTCTGTCCTACCTGGCGAGCATGCTCAACGATACCTGCGTCAACAAGTGTTCTGGAAGCAGAAACTGTTGCCTTAAGCTTGTGTGCAACCTCGTGTGCGCTGTCGATGTTCTTAACACCACGACCGCAGGATACAAGAATCTTTGCATCCTCGATGTTTGCCTCTGCCTTTTCGGACTTAACCTCTTCAATAACAGTTACTGCAAACTTGGATGTATCCCATTCAATGCTCTCAACTACGATCTCACCTGTGCGGGATGCGTCTGCTTCAAGCTTCTTCATAACGCCGGGACGTACTGTTGACATCTGAGGACGGTGGTCGGGACAAATGATAGTTGCAAAAAGGTTACCGCCAAAAGCAGGTCTTGTCATGAAGAGATTGCCCTCTTCATCCATTTCAAGCTTTGTGCAGTCAGCTGTAAGACCTGTCTTAAGTCTTGCAGAAAGTCTGGGTGCAAGATCACGGCCAATGCTTGTAGCTCCGAAGAGGATTACGTTGGGCTCGTACTTTCTTGCGATATATGTAACTGCCTGAGCATAGGGTTCAGTTACGAATTTTTCAAGATTTTCGTCGTCAACGACGTAAACGCCGTCAGCTCCGTGTGCGATAAGAGTCTGTGCCTTATCCTTTACGTTGTGTCCAAGAAGGACTGCATTTACTTTTTCGCCTGTCTTTTCGGCAAGCTCTCTTGCAACGCCGAGAAGCTCAAGAGCAACGCTCTGCACTTCACCGTCACGCTGTTCGCAGAATACCCAAATATTCTTTGCCATTGTTCAGTACCTCCTTAAATAAGATGACGGCCCTTAAGCGCGTCAACGATCGCCTTAGCGGCAGATTCGGGATCGAGCTCAAGAGTTTCGATTGTTTTGTCAAACTGCTTTGTTGCTGTGGACTTAACCTTAGTGGGTGAACCGCCAAGACCGATGTCGTCCTTATTGATGTCAAGATCAGCAAATGTGATGATGCCGATCTCCTTCTCATCCTGACCTACGATATCCCAAACGTTCATGTATCTGGGCTTTGAAAGTGAGGAAAGGATAGTTACAAGGCACATGCCCTTAACCTTAAGTGTCTGATATCTGTCCTCGAATTCTCTCTTAACGATGAGAGCATCACATTCTGTGCAGTAGTCAACTGCTGCAGCATATGTGATCTGAGGGATACCAAGATGCTCAGCGATCTGAGGACCAACCTGAGCTGTGTCACCGTCGATAGCCTGACGGCCACAGAATACAACGTCCGCACCGAGCTTTTTGATAGCGCCTGCGATGATTGTGGATGTTGCAAGTGTGTCAGAGCCTGCAAATGCTCTGTCTGTAAGAAGGAATGCCTCGTCAGCACCCATAGCAAGAGCCTCGCGCAATGCCTTTTCTGCCTGAGCAGGGCCCATTGTGATTACTGTTACTGTTGCGCCAACCTTTTCCTTGAGCTGAAGAGCTGCCTCAATAGCTGTCTTATCATCGGGGTTGATGATACTGGGAACACCGTCACGCTTAAGTGTATTTGTTACGGGATCGATTTTGATCTCGGTTGTATTGGGAACCTGTTTAATACATACGATTATTTTCATTTTCGTTCATCCTCACTTTCTAAGGAGTGCGCCGGAGATAACCATTCTCTGAACTTCACTTGTACCTTCATAGATTTCGGTGATCTTTGCGTCACGCATCATTCTCTCAACGGGATATTCACGAGTATAACCGTAACCGCCGTGGAGCTGAACAGCCTTTGTTGTAACCTCCATAGCTGTTTCTGCTGCAAAGAGCTTAGCCTGAGCAGCTGCAACGGAGAGTGTGGGAAGCTTTCTTGACTTAGCGTCAACTGCAGCATATACAAGACCTCTTGCAGCAGCTGTCTTTGTTGCCATATCTGCAAGCTGGAACTGTGTATTCTGGAATGCAGAAATGCTTCTGCCAAACTGCTTTCTTGACTTAACGTAAGCGATTGTTGTATCAAGAGCACCCTCAGCAATACCGAGAGCCTGTGCTGCGATACCGATACGGCCGCCGTCAAGTGTCTTCATAGCGATCTTAAAGCCGTCGCCACGCTTACCGAGAAGGTTTTCCTTAGGAACCTTAACGTTGTCAAAGATAAGCTCGCATGTGGATGAACCGCGAATACCCATCTTCTTTTCCTTCTTACCTACAGAGAAGCCCTCGAATGCGGATTCAACGATGAATGCGCTCATTTCAGGTCCCTTAGGTGTCTTTCCTGTAATAGCAATGATGATATATGTAGAAGCGTAGCCTGCGTTTGTGATGAAGATCTTGCTACCGTTAAGAAGGTAGTGATCCTCCATCTCAACTGCTACTGTCTGCTGGTTAGCAGCGTCTGTACCTGCATTAGGCTCTGTAAGACCGAATGCACCGATCTTTCTACCTGTTGCAAGGTCGGGAAGATATTTCTTTCTCTGATCCTCTGTGCCGTACTCAAGAATGGGAGCAACGCAAAGAGATGTGTGTGCTGAAAGGATAACGCCTGTTGTGCCGCAGTGCTTGGAAAGCTCCTCTACTGCAGAGATGTACATGTAGTAGTCACCGCCTGCACCCTCGTATTCCTTAGGAACGATGATACCCATAAGGCCCATCTTTGCCATCTTTTCAACAGTTTCAGCGGGAAAACGCTCCTGCTCATCAACCTCTTGTGCAAGAGGCTTAACTTCTGCTTCAGCGAAATCCTTGATCATCTGTTCGAACAGAATTGATTTGTAATTTGCCATTTTAATTTCCTCCTTGGAAAAACGGTTCCCCATTTTCCCGTTTTTATTATTTTTTTATTTCACAAATTGACGGGTCGCAAAGCAAATCAGAACTTAACAGTTGCCATGCCTGCGATAACAACCTTGCCATCCTGATTGTAGCAAGTTGTGTTGAGCTTGACGATGTGCTTATCCTCACGGATTTCAGCAATCTCGCACTCTGCTGTGATTGTGTCACCAAGGAATACGGGAGCTGTAAACTTAAGCTCCTGTCCAAGATAGATTGTACCGGGACCGGGGAGCTTGTTTGCAAGAACTGCGGAAATGAGACCTGATGTGAGAATACCGTGAACGATTCTCCTACCAAAGATTGTTGTCTTTGCATATTCCTCATCAAGGTGGATGGGGTTAATGTCAAGGCTCACCTCTGCAAAAGCTCTGAGATCTGCATCGGTAAATGTTTTTTGTACGGACGCTTTCTGTCCTACGTAAAGTTCGTTGAATGTCATATATTTTTCCTCCATTTTCAAAAATATGAATAATGTTCATATTCACTTTCTTATATTATATATAATTTTTCATTCTTTGTCAAGAATTTAGAAAACAATTTAACATTTATACACATATTTAGTGAAAAGTATACAAAAAATACACCCAATAACTATTGCAAATCACGAAACAAATCAACTTGAATTTTATGTGGAAAAATGTTATAATATTCGTAATTACTGATAAAGGAAACTGCTTAATGGAAAATTACATTGCCAAAGGTATAAACCTGCCCAAAACAAAGCTCGGTTTAGCTAAAATGAACAAATTGCTCGACGTTGCTGAAGATCTTTTCAACAGCAAAGGCTTCCATGCCACATCCATATCCGATATATGTCGTGCAGCAGGCACTGCAGTGGGCACTTTCTATATATATTTCGAAACAAAAACGGACGTTTATCGCTATCTTATGTGGAAATATCAGATAAAGATCAAGTCCCTTCTGGCAGAAAGTATAAAAGGCTGCAAAACCCGTTTCGAGATGGAGCGCAAAGGCATAAAATGCTTTATTAAGTTTGCTATGCAAACTCCTAATGTTTATAACATTATCTGGGGCTCCCTCTCCATCGATCAAAAACTCTTTAACGACTACTACATCTCCTTTGCAGAAAGCTATGCAAGGGCGCTCTCAAAATTCCCTGACGAGATAAGCACAAGTGATCACTCCACAGTGGCATATATACTCATGGGAATCTCTAACTTTGTGGGACTTAAAGCCATGTTTGAAGGCATGAGTGATGAGGATATCGATGCCGTAATCGACAACACCATAATGCCCGCACTTTCAACGGGAATTTTCAAAAATTGTGAAAAATAAACAAAAAACGGAGGAAAAATATGTTCCTCCGTTGATTTTTTTATTTTATGTGTAGAATATACAATTTTATTATTATTTTTATTGACTTTTTGTGTATTTTATGATAAGATGGATTCACAATAATCAGGTATATGTCTATGATATGGATAGATGTTTCTACGACCACCGATAATGGTTGACTACCGACTTAAGGTCCTTGGTGGTCGCCTTTTTTTGTACCGATTTTTAAGCTTTAAACGGTATATGTGATACGAAAATAACCGTCTTTTATATCATTCCCGATTAATATTCCACACAATGAATAATACCTACGTAATCTTGATAAAATCAATTGAAAGGAGATTTTTATATGAAATTATATATTGACGGACATATGGTCGAGCCAAAAGCCGATCAGTCCCTTTATGACATAGCTTGTGAGCTCGGTCTTATTCAGGGCAAGCTCTCAACCGATCCCATCGTGGCAAAGCTTGCAGGTCGAGTTTTCACACTCAATTATATACCCTTGCGCTCCAAGGATATCACTCCCGATAGAGAATCCATCCGTCGTGCCGTTGAAGCAAGCGGAGGCAAGGTAAGACTTTTTAAATATGCCGATCCATCAGGTCGTGAGGCATACGTAAGAACTGCCCAGTTCATCCTCTTCCTTGCCATTTCCAAGCTCTATCCCGATGCAGTGGCAAAGATGAGCTGCTCACTCGGTAATTCAATGTACTTCAACGTTTCAGGTGCTGACGGCTTCTCTGCTGACGACCTTGCAAACGAGGTGCAAAGAATAGTTGACGAGGATATTCCCCTTCTCCGCCGCCGCATCCCCATCGATGAAGCCATCGAAAGATACACAAAGGCAGGTCAGGAGGATAAAACAAGACTCCTTAAATACCGTGGTAAGGACTACTTTACAATCTATGAGCACGAGGGCTATGCAGACTATTTCTACGGCGAGATGGCTCCTTCAACAAGCTTCCTTCGTTCTTGGAGCATAGTTGAAGCAAAGAACGGCTTTATTTTCGTTCTTCCCGATCCCAAAAATCCCGATAGAGTTTCAGTTTATCGCGAGATGCCAAACTTCTTCAACATCTATTCCGAGGGTGAAAAATGGAGTGAGCTTATGGGCTGTGAAACACTTGCAGACTTGAATGAGCTTACCGAAAGTGGCAAAATAAGAGAGCTTATTCGCGTAAACGAGGCTTTGCACGAAAAGAGATTTTCACAAATTGCCGATATGGTCTGCGAACGAGGCGCAAAGGCAGTAATGCTTGCAGGTCCCAGCTCCTCAGGTAAAACAACAAGTGCCAACCGACTTGCAACTCAGCTTCGAGTTCACGGAAAGGCACCCATTCTTATGAGCCTTGACGATTACTATATCGATAGGGATAAAATTGCTCCCGGTCCCGACGGAAAGCTCGACCTTGAGCATATCAACACAATCGATACCGAGCTTTTCGGAAAGCACCTCAAGGAGCTTTTCGAGGGCAAGGAAGTAGAAATTCCTACCTTCAGCTTCAAGCTTGGAAAGAGAGTCTGGACAGGTCATAAGATGCAGCTTAAGGAAAACTCCGTTATCATCGTTGAAGGTATTCACGGCTTGAATCCCGTGCTTGTACCGAGCGACCTTGAAGCACACCTTGTTTTCAGAGTGTACGTAAGTCCCTTGCTCCCCTTGAACTTCGACTTTCATAACAGAATCCCCACAAGCACACTCAGATTGCTCAGAAGAACTGTTCGCGACTTCGAAAGCCGCGGATCAAGTGTTCAAAGAACTCTCGACATGTGGGAATCCGTTCGTCGAGGAGAGGAAAGATGGATATTCCCCTTCCAGGAGAATGCCGACGTTATCTTCAACAGCTCTACTCTTTACGAGCTTGCCGTGATCAAGAAATATATTTATCCTTTGCTCAAGCAGGTTGATCCTGCAGACGAGTGCTATGACCAGGTTCGCGCGATGGTCGGACTCCTCAACTACGTTCGCGAGGCAGACGTTGAGGACGAGATTCCTCCCACAAGTATCGTAAGAGAATTCATCGGTGGAAATAGCTTTTACAGATAACTCTTTTAACAATTCGCTTAATTCAAAATTCTTAAAGAATAGATAATGTTATAATCAAAAACTCCCCCTGCGACTCATCGTGGGGGAGTTTTTTGCTTGTTACCCATATATAAATCAGCTGATTCCCCAAAAAAACAAGCCATCTTTCTTCAAAAAAGAAAAATTTCAAAAAAATTCAAAAAATATTGAACAAATGTTTGCATTTTGTGAAAATATGTGTTATAATGATATCAGAAATGAAAATCAGGAGAAGATTTATGAAAAATAATGAACTCAGCAAAAAAGAAAAATTAGTATTTGACTACCTTGTAAAAAGCATAAATGAAAACGGATTTGCACCCTCAGTGCGCGATATCGGCGCTTCTCTTGGAATCAAGAGCACATCAAGTGTACACCTCTATTTGCACAACCTTGAATCCAAGGGCTTTATCGAGCAGGATGCAGGCAAAAGAAGAACTCTTCGTATCTGTGCCCCCTATGCGCAGGGCTTTGGCAAGGTTCCCCTTCTCGGCTCCATCACTGCAGGATCTCCCATCCTGGCAGTTGAAAACTTTGAAGGATACGTTGACCTTCCCTGGAACAGTGCTAAATATTCATCAAGCGAGCTTTTTGCCCTCAGAGTAAAGGGAGAGAGCATGATCGAAGCAGGAATTCTTGACGGTGACACCGTCATTGTAAGAAAAAGCTCCTATGCAGAAAACGGGCAAATCGTTGTTGCACTCATCGAAGACGAGGCAACTGTCAAGACGTTTTATCGCGAGGACGGACACTTCCGACTTCAGCCTCAAAACAGTACTATGCAGCCGATAATCGTCGAGGACGTTGCGCTTCTCGGTGTTGTTATCGCAAGCTTCAGACAGTACGAATAAAACAAAAATTGGCAACATGGGGGCACTTTTGCCCCCGTGAAATTTTTTTCAAAAAATTTCAAAAAAAGTATTGACATTTTGAAAAAAAGGTGTATAATATCAGTGTTGTGTTAATAAACACGGCATGCGAGAGTGGCGGAACAGGCAGACGCGCACGTTTGAGGGGCGTGTGGGAGACCGTACGGGTTCGATTCCCGTCTCTCGCACCAACAAAAAAGACCGAGTCAATCGACTCGGTCTTTTTTGTTGGTATAAGCGGTGTGGAATTTAATCCGTCACTCGAACGCTTGCGTTCGAGGATCGGGTGCGCAAATTCGGAGATGGGACGTTCCGCGCTTGCGTGGGAACTCCTCGACGAATTTAGCTCGCGTCAGCGAGCCTTCCCGTCTATCAACAAGGGAGTGCAAAAGCACTCCCTTTTCTGTTTTTGTCTGAGATGTGGAATTTAATCCGTCACTCGAACGCTTGCGATCGAGGATCGGGTGCGCAAATTCGGCGCAAGTACGTTCCGTGCTCGCACGGGATTTTTTATATTTCCATTCTCACATAGAAGACCTTCTTGAAAATTGGCTATTGAATATTTAGTTTTTTTATGGTACAATAAATTATTATCATCATAAACTCTAGTAAGGAGGTAATTATGATCAAAAATGCACCAACAAATAATAAATATATACTTTCCTGGATAGAAGAGATGGCTGCTATGTGCCGTCCCGACGAAATCGTCTGGATAGACGGAACTGAAGCTCAGGCTGAGGACTTGCGCCGTATGGCTTGCGAGTCGGGAGAAATCATCAAGCTTAACGAAGAAAAGCTCCCAAACTGCTATCTCCATCGCACAGCAATCAACGACGTTGCCCGTGTTGAGGGCAGAACCTTCATCTGCACAAAATCCAAAGAAGATGCAGGAAATATCAATAACTGGATGGATCCTTGCGAGTGTAAGGAAAAGTTGACCAAGCTCTATAACGGCTCAATGGTGGGCAAAACCTTGTACGTTATTCCCTACTCCATGGGCATCGTTGGCTCTCCCTTTGCAAAATACGGAATCGAGCTTACCGACTCCATCTACGTCGTTTTGAATATGCTCATTATGACTCGCGTTGGCAACAACGTCCTTGATGCCATCGGTGAAAGTTCCGACTATATCAAGGGCTTGCACGCAAGAGCCGACATTGATGAAGAAAACAGATATATCGTTCACTTCCCCGAGGAAAACACCATTTGGTCCGTAAACTCAGGCTACGGTGGAAACGTGCTGCTTGGTAAAAAATGCTTTGCACTCAGAATTGCATCCTTCCTTGGCAGAAAAGAAGGCTGGATGGCTGAGCATATGCTCATTTTGGGCGTGGAATATCCCGATGGTGAAACGAAATACGTCTGTGCGGCATTTCCCTCCGCATGTGGAAAAACAAATCTTGCTATGCTCATCCCACCCGAGCTTTATCGTAAAAAAGGCTTTAAGGTAAGATGCATCGGTGATGATATCGCGTGGCTCAGAGTGGGTGATGACGGTCGCCTTTGGGCAGTAAATCCCGAAAACGGCTTCTTCGGAGTTGCACCCGGCACTAACGAAAAGACCAATCCCAATGCACTTCACACAACCTTCAGAGATACAATCTTCACCAATGTGGTACATAATCTTGACGATAACACAGTTTGGTGGGAGGGACTTGACAAAAATCCACCCAAGAATGCAATCGACTGGAAGGGCAATGCTTGGGATTTCGCTAAATATGATAAAAACGATAAGTCCACGTGCGGTGCTCATCCAAACTCAAGATTTACTGCAAGGGCAGAAAACTGCCCCTGCATATCCGATAAATTCAACGATCCTATGGGAGTGCCCATCTCAGCCATCATTTTCGGTGGCAGACGTGCAAAGACTGCTCCCCTTGTTTATCAGTCTACGTCTTGGCAAAACGGTGCATTTGTAGGCTCTATAATGGCAAGTGAGACTACTGCTGCAGCATCAGGTGAGGTCGGTGTGGTGCGTCGTGATCCGATGGCAATGCGTCCCTTCGTTGGATACGATATGGGTGACTACTTTGAGCACTGGCTCAATATGGGCAATATGATTCCCAATCCCCCAAAAATCTTCCACGTAAACTGGTTCAGAACGGATGACAAGGGTAATTTCATCTGGCCCGGTTTTGGAGATAATATGCGCGTTCTTTCATGGATTCTTGATAGATGCGACGGCAAGGTCGAAGCTGATGAAAGTGCAATAGGATATCTTCCCCATCCAGAGGATATTTGCATTGAGGGACTCGACGACGTAAGTCTTGACACAATAAAGGAGCTTCTTACAGTCGATAAGGAATCCTGGCTTGCTGACATTGAAAACATCAAGAGCTTTTATCAGCAGGTCGGCAACAGAATGCCGAAAAAACTCTTTTTGGAGCTTGAAGCACTTGAAGAAAGACTTAAAAAATAAAATCTATTCAATAGGCAGATCTGAAAACGGATCTGCCTTTTTGATTGAATTATATTCCCTCTCTCAAAAGCTCACCGATTGTGCATAATGCCAAGACTCATAAATATTTTTGGTGATATTACCTATAAAATCTTTGTTGATTTTTAATGTTGCTTATGTTATAATAATTAAACATAATTTGTATAATAGACAAGGAAATATATATGACTAAAAAAATAGGAAGGGTTGGCGAGGCTTCTTGGATTATCGGCAACATTTTGTGTGCCATAGGTAACTGTCTGGTTTCAAAAAGTGAATTCGGACTTTCCCCCATCATCGCACCTGCGTTCGTTATAAATGATTTTAATAACAAAATAAGCGTCGGCAACAGTGAGCTTTTCATACAAGGTGCTCTTCTCTTGCTCTGCTGCATCTTAATCGGCAAATTTAAGGGTAAATTTATTGCAACAATATGCAATATTATCTTTTACAGTACTGCATTTGACACTGTAGACTACCTCTTTTCATTCATTGTTCCAGAAACCATTTTTGAAAGAATACTTGCTGCCGTGATAGGCACAATTATCACAAGCTTTGCTATTGCTCTGATGTTAAGAACGTATATCCCGCCCTCATCATACGAGATTTTCGTCAAAGAGGTGGCAGACGCAAAGGGCATCAATGTAAACAAAATGAAGCTGATATTCGACGCTTCCATGCTTGCTCTTACGTTCATACTTATGTTTGCATTGCTCGGAGAATACCGTTTTGATATTATCGGTCCGTTGACCGTTATTTCAGCATTTTTAAACTCATCACTCATAGGCTTTTTTGGAAAATTGCTCGACAAAAAAATTGACTTTACCCCTGCAATCCCCAAGCTCTATGAAATCCTCAATCCAAACGAGAAAAAATAGAATTAATCAGAAAAAATTGCGCATAATAGGGTTATCCCTTTATGCGCTTTTTCTTTTCCTTACATACCATAAAAAGGAGATTTAATATGATAAACAAACCTATTATTCAAAGATGCTGTGCACGTGAGATTCTTGACTCTCGCGGAAACCCAACAGTTGAGGCTACCGTTATGCTTGAGGATGGCACCGTTGGTGTTGCAAGTGTGCCAAGTGGCGCGTCAACCGGAATTTACGAAGCCTTGGAGCTTCGCGATGCCGACAAGGAAAGATATCACGGAAAGGGCGTTTTAAAGGCAGTAAACAACGTTTGCAAGCTCATCTCCCCCACCCTTTTCGGTATGTGTGCGACTGACCAGGCAGAAATCGATAAGGCTCTTGACGAGCTTGACGGAACTGAAAACAAATCAAAGCTTGGAGCAAATGCAACCCTTGCAGTATCCCTTGCCACAGCACGTGCAAGTGCAAACTTTTATCATGTTCCCATATATAAATATCTCAGTGGAATCGGTGCATACCGAATGCCGATTCCTATGTTCAATATTCTGAACGGTGGTGCTCATTCGTCAAATAATATCGAAATTCAAGAATTTATGATAGTCCCCACGGGCGCTAAGAGCTTTAGTCAGGCTCTGCAAATGGGCAGTGAGATTTATCACACTCTCGGAAACATCTTAAAGGAGCGGGGGCTCTCAAGCGGAGTAGGTGACGAGGGAGGCTATGCTCCCGACCTTCACGATGACGAGGAGGCACTCGACCTTATCGTCGAGGCGATCGAAAAAAGCACCTATGATACCTCCATAATTAAAATTGCACTTGACGTTGCCTCAAGTGCATGGTATAATGACTCGGATTCATCCTATCGAACGTTAAAAAGGGGAAAATCCTTCACTCGCGATGAACTTATTTCTTATTACGAAGAGCTTGTTGAAAGATATCCCATCATCTCAATCGAGGACGGGCTAGGTGAAAAGGATTTCGAGGGTTGGCAAACGCTCACCGAAAGACTCTCTCATAAGGTAATGCTCGTTGGTGACGATCTTTTCGTAACAAATCCCACAAGATTTTCCGACGGAATTGATCTTGGTATGGCAAATGCCATTTTGATAAAGCCCAACCAGATAGGAACTCTTACCGAAACCGTGCAGACTATTCGCATGGCAAAGGAGGCAGGATATAAATTCATCCTCTCCCACCGTTCCGGTGAGACCGAGGATACCACCCTTTGCGACATAGCGGTTGCTATGGGTGCACCCTTTATCAAGGCAGGAGCACCCTGCCGAGGTGAACGAATTGCAAAATATAATAGACTTTTACGCATCGAATCCTCACTCGGTGAATGTGCAGAATATGGAAAAGAGCCTGCATTTTCAAGAAAAAATAAGTAATCGCACTTTTTTGGCATAAATATATAAAGAAAAATTAAATTATTTTTCCAAAATCTCTTGCAATTTATGTTTTTCTATGTTATAATAACTATCGTTCGTAAACTATTTATGTAAATTGTGCGTTTTTATAACGCTTTATCAGGAGGTGTCAATATGGCAAAATGCAGTGTTTGTGGTAAAGGCGTTGTTTTCGGTCAGAACGTTTCTCACTCCAACCGTAAGACAAACAGAACTTGGAAGCCCAACATCAGAAAGGTAAAGGCAATCGTTAACGGCACTCCCGTTACTGTTGCAGTTTGCTCTCGTTGCCTTCGTTCAGGCAAAGTTAATCGTGCTTAATTAACGTAAAAAGTTTGGCAGACCGATTTATTCGGGTCTGCCCTTTTTATTTATCAAAAGCAATCTTAAAAAGGAGTAGCCTATGCATGCATTCTTAAGCAGTAAAGCAAACAATAGAATAATCTCTGCCTTAAGAGAAAGAGGATTTGATGTGATACTTCTTCAGCCATCAAAAAATCTTGATATGCCCGTATCAACGCATGCCGATATGCTCCTTTTGGCAGTGGACAACACGCTCTTTATCCATAAGGACTATCCCCTTATAGATCCTTTTGGCTTCGAACGGATAATAAGGATCGACGAAAGGATGGAAAAGAGATATCCTTATGACGTTTTATTAAACATTGCAATCGTTGGAAAAAACGTTTTTGCCAACACAAAGCACGCATCAAAAACAGTGCTTGAGCATCTTGAAAGACATGGATATCATATCCACCACGTATCGCAAGGATATGCGCATTGCTCATGTCTTACGGTGGGTGACAATGCACTCATAACTGCAGATAAGGGCATAGCCATTGCGGCTCAAAATAACGGCGTTGACGCACTTTTGATAAATGAGGGGTACATTTCCCTTCCTCCGTATCAATACGGCTTTATAGGCGGTGCAAGTGGCTCTGTGGGCGATTCCATCTATCTTTGCGGAAGCCTTGAAGGTCATCCCGACAAAGACAAAATAATAAAATTCTGTAACGAAAGAAAAAAACAGATAGTAGAGCTTTGCGATATCCCCCTTTGCGATATCGGAGGCATACTTTTTATCGAATAATATCTATTACAAAAATAAAAAGCCACCCATCAGGGTGGCTTTTCTTTTATGTTTTATTTTTTGCTTTCTCCACCGCAGCTTCCGCCGCAGGATGAAGAATTTGGGCAACCGATACAGCCGTTCCCCTTCTTTTTATGCTTGCCGATATAAAAAAGAATACCAAGCAATATAGCAACAAGTGCAAAAACGATAATAACGTCTATAAAATCCATGTCCAATACTCCTTATGCTTTATTCTTTAATGCTTTTTCTTCCTTGAGTCTTTTTTCGGTTCTTACGATAAGAACACAAATAAAGATTGCCATCGCAAGAACAAGTGCAAATCCCAGGATAGCACTTGTCGTATCGAGTGATGCAGGACGAGTCAAAAGAGTACCTATAGTATAGATAAGGTATGATACCGTGTATCCGACAGCAAATTGAAGTCCAATGCCACCAAAGAGCCATTTTTTGCTCTTCATCTCAGCGTTCATCGCACCAATTGCTGCAAAGCAAGGAGGTGTGAAGAGATTGAAGGTAAGATATGCAAGAGCTGCCACCTTTGAAATAGCCATAATTCCGGCCACCTCGGCACCGCTTCCCTCCATCATTGCAAGCTCGTCGGTATCGATAAGATTTTCAAGTCCAACAAAGCATACTGCAAGCGTACCAACAACGTTTTCCTTTGCAATAAAGCCTGTGATAGCTGCAGCTGCAAGCTCCCATGAAAGAACTCCCACAACAGGAACAAGTACGTATGCAAACGGACCTGCTATCGAAGCAAGAATGGAATCCTTTGCATTTTCAACCACCTTAAAGCTCCAGTCAAAGGTTTGCATGATATGAACGCCCATGTTACAAAGCAGGATGATAGTGGTTGCCTTTACAATATATGACCAACCGCGTGCGCACATGGATTTGAATGCACCCATAAACGAAGGCATTCTGTATTCGGGAAGCTCAATGATAAAAAATGATTTTCTTCCCTTGTGACCTGTAATCTTATTGATAAGAAGCGCACCGACAAAAATAAGAGCAATACCCGAAAAATACATAAGCGCACTAACCCACCAAGCATTGTCAAAGAATGCTCCTGCAAAAAGTGCAATAACGGGAATCTTAGCACCACAGGGCATGAAGGGTGCAAGCATTGCAGTTGCGCGTCTTTCTCTCTCGTTTCTGATGGTTCTTGAAGCCATAACACCGGGAACAGCACATCCTACTGAGATAACGAAAGGAATAACACTTCTTCCCGAAAGTCCTACTCTCTTGAAAATAGGATCAAGAACAACAGCAGCGCGACTCATATATCCGCAATCCTCAAGGAGTGCGATAAGGAAATACATTATCATAACAAGGGGCAAGAAGCCGACTACGGCAATCACACCACCAATAACACCGTCAACAACAATCGCTGCAAGCAAGGGATTTGCTCCCTCGATAAGTGCAGCTATCCACTCTTGAAATCCTTCAAGCAAAGGAACAAGTCCCGGAACAAAGGTGTCACCAATCTCAACGCCCTCTGCAATCCAAGCTCCAAGGGTTGACTGTGATATGTAGAACACAAGGAACATCACGATTGCAAAAATCGGAATACCGAGCCACTTGTTTGTGAGTATATCGTCAATCTTGTCACTGAGATTAAGCTCACTTGTGAGCACCTTTCTCTGTTCAACGTCCTTAACGATTCTATTAACAAATTCAAAACGCTTTTTGTCAGCCTTCATAACGGCTTCCTTGCTATTTGGCACGGTTGCGCCTTGTGTATAGGGAGCATCCTGCTTGCCTCCAACAACTGAGGTTGCAACCTCAATAAGCTCCTTAAGTCCCTCATTGCTTGTTGAAACTGTGTTCACAACAGGACACATAAGCTTTTTTGAAAGAAGCTCAACGTCTATCTTCGTTTCCTTCTTCTCATTGATATCACTCTTGTTGAGTGCCACTACAACGGGAATTCCAAGCTCAAGAAGCTGAGTTGTGAAGAAAAGACTTCTTGAAAGATTAGAAGCATCAACTATATTAATAATAACGTCAGGATTTTCATTTTTTACATAGTCACGCGTAACGCTTTCGTCGTTTGTAAACGGTGACATTGAATAAGCACCCGGCAAATCCACTGCGATAAGCTCTGAAGAGCCTGCAAATATGCTCTTTATAGAGTGCTCCTTTTTGTCAACGGTAACACCTGCCCAGTTGCCGACCTTTTCGTTTCTGCCAGTCAAGGCATTATACATCGTGGTCTTGCCCGAGTTTGGGTTACCCGTCAAAGCGATTCTCATCAAATATCCTCCAAAATGTAAATAATCTCATCAATCGGTTAGCACTTGCTAACCATCACCTTAAAATATTCGGCAGACCGATAGGCTTTAAGAATTAATCCTCAACCTCAATGGCATCTGCCAAAGCGTAATCTATATTGTATCGTGCGTCCTTAATGGATACCACACATCCACCGCGGCGGTGAGCAATAACCGTTATTCCCTCTCCACTATAACAGCCGAGCGAAAACAAAAACGAATCAAGCTCATCGTCATTTGTAACGATACTTTTGATTTTATACTCCTTGCCCTCATGAGCAAATTTAAGTGTCATAGCGTCACCTTTCCTCAATTTCATAAATCGAGTTAGCATATGCTAACCTTGTAGTATTATATATGTTTTTTCTCATTTTGTCAATACCTTTTTGCCAATTTTTTCATCTTTTTTGAAATAAAACGTCACCATTTTCAGAAAGCAGCTTTTAATTGCACAAAAAAGGCTCCCACCTTTGTGGCGGGAGCCTTGTGTTTAATTAGTCGATATTCAAAATATGTCTTGCAACGTGAACACCACTTGCAGAAGCATGTGAAAGTGAGTGTGTAATACCGCTACCGTCACCGATGATATAGAGTCCCTTGTGCTGACTTTCAAGATTTTCGTCAACAGCAACCTCCATATTATAGAACTTAACCTCAACACCGTAAAGAAGTGTATCGTCATTTGCAGTGCCGGGAGCAATCTTGTCAAGTGCATAGATCATCTCGATAATACCGTCAAGAATTCTCTTGGGAAGAACGAGTGAAAGGTCACCGGGAGTTGCCTGAAGTGTGGGCATTACTGTGCTTTCCTGAATTCTCTTGTCATTACTTCTTCTGCCTCTGATAAGGTCACCAAAGCGCTGAACGATAACACCGCCACCAAGCATGTTGGAAAGGCGTGCAATGCTTTCACCATAGCCGTTTGAATCCTCAAAGGGCTCAGAGAAATGCTTTGAAACAAGAAGTGCAAAGTTTGTATTGTCAGTCTGAAGCTTTTCATCCTCATAGGAGTGACCGTTAACAGTTACAATACCGTTAGTATTTTCGTTAACAACACTTCCTCTGGGGTTCATACAGAAGGTACGAACGTTATCCTCAAACTTTTCAGTTCTATAAACGATCTTACTTTCGTAAAGCTCGTCTGTAAGGTGTGAGAAAACGGATGAAGGAAGCTCAACGCGAACACCGATGTCAACTCTGTTTGACTTCTTTTCAAGCTCAAGGTGAGCACACATCTTTTCCATCCACTTAGAGCCGATTCGACCAACGGATGCAACGCAGATATCACACTCGTATTCACCCTTCTTAGTGATGATTTTGTAGCCACCCTCAATGATGTCGATCGAGTCAACGTGAGTATTGAAATAGAAGTCCACCTTTGTCTTAAGCTCGTTATAGATGTTTTCAAGTACAACGTAGTTTTTATCAGTACCAAGATGACGAACGGACGCGTCAAGAAGATTGAGCTTATTCTGCAAGCAAAGCTTCTTAAACTTTGAGTTTGCTGTTGTAAAGAGCTTTGTTCCCTCTCCGCCATGTGTCATATTGATTTCATCAACATAGTGCATAAGCTCAGTTGCACGAGCCTTGCCGATATATTGATAAAGTGTACCACCGAAGTTGTTTGTAATATTGTATTTACCGTCAGAGAATGCACCTGCACCGCCAAAGCCACTCATAATAGAGCAAACCTTACAGTTGATACAGGATTTTACCTTTTTTCCATCGATGGGACAAACTCTCTTGTTAAGAGCGTGACCTGCCTCGAAAACGGCAATCTTAAGATCATTATTCTTTTTTGTGAGCTCGTATGCAGTAAAAATGCCACCGGGGCCTGCGCCAACGATTATAACGTCGTATCTCATTTTTTCTCCTTTTTATTTGCGTAATTTCGCATAAAAAAACTGCCTTTTTTATGATGGAGTAAAACCTATCAATGTCGGGCAGTTCGTTCTTTTGATTTTATTCCATATCATTATATAACACATTATATAATTTGTCAAGCCTTTTCTTTATTTTTTGTATATATTCATAAAATTCAAAATAATATTCATTTTTCTATTGACTTTTTGTCGAAGGGTGTTATAATATATTTAGCATATCCAAATATGTATGAAAGAAGGCAAAGTATATGTTTTACTTACTCTTTTTCGTTGCTTTAGCAGCATCGATAATTGCTTGCTGGTTTATCACCAAAAAAGGCGAAAACGCCAAGCGTCTTGAAAAAATAATTAAATTTTCGACAGTTTTATATATCACATTTTCTATGTCAGCTCTCTTCTTGCCCGACCTCTTCGTTGCTCCAAACGGAGATGCAGGACTTGAAATGCCCAATTCCGCATTCCACGCAGCAGTTCGTTGGCTCAATGCCATCTGCTTTGTGGTTCTCCCCATCGCAATCTATCAGAAAAACAAATATTTTGAGAAGATAGCAAGCTTTGTTTGCTTGCCTATAGCAATTTTGAACGTTGCTTGCTACACTGATTACATCTACTATCTCACAAAAGTACCCGAGATAGGTGGAGGTATCTATACAATCACACTCTTCTCTGCCGAATTTAAGGCTTTCCTTCTTAACGAAGTGTTCAGAGCAGTGTTCTTCGGTCTTACTTGTCTTTTCCAGATAGTTGCACTTGCTCTTATCACACATAAGAACAGAAAAACCCTTGCAATTGCAAAGGGAGAGGGAAAGAATTTTGCTCTCATCCTTCTCGGTGTGACTTATATGTCAATGCCCGTTTACGTTCTCCAATATTTCTTTGGACACGTTGATCCCTTTATCCAGCGCTTCACTCCCGAGCATATCGCTTGGATAATTGCTATTCCCGCAATCATCGTTGCCCTCTATTTTGGATTCAGAAAGAAATCCTATGAGGCAAGATATCTCTTGGTGCTCTCTCTTTCTTGGGCACTTATGTATCAGTTCACTCAGATGTTCAGTGCCGCTTGGATGCTTAGCGTTATGAAGCTTCCCTTGCAGCTTTGCAACCTCGGTTCTTACCTTGCACTTATCATGCTTGCAAAGAAGAGCCAAAAGATATATCACTTCACCCTCATCGTTAACGTTGTTGGTGCTGTGATTGCAGTATTCCTTCTTGACATTCTCAAAAAGGACTCAAGCCTTACTCACTTCTTCGTAATCCATTACATAGTTGAGCACACAAGAGTATTGGCTATCCCGATTCTTTGCCTTATCCTCAAGGTATTCAAGCCCATCACATTAAAGTCTCTTAAGCACTTTACAGTAGGATTTACAATCTATTGGGCGGCGATCCTTGTGATAGATACTATTTCAAACGGCCTTAAGAGATTGCCCGAGCTTAAAGATCACGCATACTTCTTTAATGCAAACCATCTCTTTATGTTTGACAAGGCCGAGGCTAAGCGTCTTGTTGGCTTTACAGATCCACTCTTCGACGGCCTCGTTATCAAATTCGGCACGTTTGAGCTTTATCCCCTTGTTCAGATACTTGTTTACATAGTATTTATGGCGCTTTGCGTTGGAGTATTCTTCATCATCTATGCACTCACAAGCAAGATGAGAAAGAATTACGTTGAAGAATAAAAAACAAAAAATCAAGGATAGGAGATTTTCTCCTATCCTTTTTGTTTTACAAAATAATGCAGATAAGTCCGTTTGAACCCTCGTTGATAATTCTTTCAAGTGTTTCGGAAAGCTTGTTTCTCGATTCGTCGGGAATATGGTCAAGCTTTGTGTGAAGCCCCTCGTTCATAAGCTCATAAAGGCTCTTGCCAAACATATTGGACTCCCATATCTTGCTTGGATCCTCTTCAAACTCCTCAAGCATATATTTAACGAGATCCTCACTTTGCGCCTCACTTCCGACAGTGGGATTGATCTCAGTTTCGATATTTGCACGAATCAAATGGATGGACTGCGCACTCGCACGAAGCCTTACTCCGTATCCGTTTGCCTGCTTGACTATCTCGGGCTCTTCAAGCTTCAATTCACTTTGATCTGGCATTACTATGCCATAGCCCTTCTCTTCGGCATCGGCAAGAGCTATTGCCACCCTTTCAAGCTCACTCTTCTTTTTTGAATATTCCCTTAAAAGTCTGACAAGCTGCTCTTCACTCGTAATGTCAAAACCGGTTATCTCACTAAGAACGCTAAAATATAACTCCTCAGAGCAAGAAACACTCATCCTTGCTCTACCACAACCGTAGTCCACACTCTCGATCACGAATCGGTCAACGTATTCGTTTTGTGAAACCAATGAAAAGGCATCCTTCACCTGTCCTATCTTACTAACGCCTTGGGCACATTTGTAAATACTATCGCATATCGATTTCTTTATGGGATGGCTCTCCTCAAGAGCTTGCATCCACGCAGGAAGCTTAACTCTAACCTCGGCAATGGGAAATTCGCAAAGCACCATTTCAAGAATATTCCTTATATCCTCGGAATCAAGCTCCAGACAGCTCACCAAGGCAACGGGAGCACCGTACTTTCTTTCAAGCTCCTCACCAAGAGCAATGCTTTTTTCGTTGGACGGATCAAGTGAATTTAAGACAATGGCAAACGGCTTGCCTATCGCTTTCAATTCCTTGACCACTCTCTCCTCTGCCTCAACGTAGTTTTCTCTGCCTATCTCTCCTACAGTTCCATCGGTTGTAATAAGCATACCAATGGTTGAATGCTCATTTATCACCTTTTTCGTGCCAAGCTCTGCTGCCTCCACAAACGGCATCGGCTCACTTCTCCACGGAGTGCGAACCATCCTCGCGTTTCCGTCCTCCACCGTGCCAAGTGCCTCGGGCACGACATAGCCAACGCAGTCTATCATCTTGACTCTCATCGTTTCACCCTCACCCATCTCAACCTCAACGGCATTGTCGGGAATGAATTTCGGCTCGGTGGTCATTACCGTCCTTCCTCCTGCACTTTGGGGAAGCTCATCCCTTGCCCTTTCACGCGCATACTGATCCTTTATAGAAGGCAATACCATCGCCTCCATAAACCTCTTTATAAAGGTGGATTTACCACTTCTCACAGGACCGACTACACCTATATAAATATCTCCTCCCGTTCGTCTTGCAATATCGGAATAAATTGAATGTTCGCTCATAAAAAACCTCCAAGCAGTACTTTTCTGATTAAATATATGAGCACCAAAAGAAAAATATACCGTGCTTGTTTCATGTTTTTATAGGACTAGCCATTCAAAATAAAAAGCCACCCAAAATCCTTGGGTGGTCTTTTATTATCTCAATGAGAGTATGTATTTTGCAGCCTTTTCGTTTACGATATCGGAAATATCAGTACCCTCTTCAAGTCTTGTTCTTACTACAGTGGAGCTTATCTCTCTTGCTCCCTCGTCGCAAGGCAAGAACACAGTCTGAGCATTGGGATTTCTTCTTGCGTTAAACTGTGCCATCTCAAATTCATAGAGGTAGTCCTTCTCGTCGCGAATACCCTTTACAATCGCACACGCGTCAAGTCGCAAGGCAAGATCGGCAAGCATTCCGTCATCAAAGATGACCTCAGCATTTTCAATGTGGGAAACGGAAATTCTTGCTATCTCGCTTCTCTCTTCACAAGAAAACATATATTTTTTTGAGTCATTTATCATAACGGCAACAAATACCTTGTCAAAAAGCTTTGACGCGCGTTCGATTATATTAACGTGACCTCTTGTCATAGGATCAAAGCTGCCGGGAACTATTGCAATCTTCATACTTCCTCCGTTTTAATCTTGAGCACTGAAATATGTGCCACTCCGTGCTTCATCGTCTTTACTGTATCATATCTTTTTCCGTTTTTCTCGGAAAGGATCTCAAACCTGTCACTCTCACAAACGATGTATGAGTCACCGTGCACAAGTCCATTAACAAATATAAGATCAAGTGCCTCGTCAATAAGAGTGGACGCATATGGTGGATCGATGAAAACGATATCGAAAACCACGTCCCCCCTCTGCTTTTTCAAAAAGGAGATGGAATCCTCGCAAAGAGCTATAGCGCCGTCTTCAAGTCTTGTTTTCTTGATGTTGCGCTTGATTATCTCGATAGCACCCTTGCCCCTATCGATAAGGTGGGCGCGCTTAGCACCACGGCTGAGTGCCTCAAGTCCCATCTGACCTGAGCCTGCAAAAAGGTCAAGCACCTCACTGCCTGCAATATCAAATTGAAGCATAGAAAAAACTGCCTCCTTCGTTCTCTCACTCGTGGGACGAGTGTCAAGACCGTCAAGCGTATCAAGCTTTATTCCCCTTGCTTTTCCTGTAATGATTCTCATATCAAGCTCCGTAATGATCGATAATATTTTTAGCATCCTGAAGGCTTATACCTTTAACCTCCAAAAGCTCGTCAAGGGATGCTCCCTTAACTCCACCAACACCTCCAAAATGACTAAGCAATGCCTTTGCCTTTGAAGGACCGATTCCCTTGATGCTCTCAAGGGATGATTTCTTTATAGTCTTCGACTTCGCGTTGCTCATTCTTGCAACGGTAAATCTGTGGACCTCCTCTTGAATTCTATAGATAAGTCCGTAAACTGCTTGCTCACGGGCAATGCTGATTTCCTCACTTTCAGTGCAAAGTGCCCTTGTTTTGTGAAAATCGTCCTTCACCATACCGAAAACGGGAATGGAGATATCCATTTCACAAAGCACTTCCTTTACAGCACCAACGTGCGTTTTGCCGCCGTCAAGCAAGATAAGGTCGGGATATTCTCCCATCGAGCCCTGCATATCACTAAGATGAGAAAGTCTTCTCTTAAGAGTCTCTCTCATACACGCATAGTCGTCGGTATCCTTAACGTCCTTGATGGTAAAGCTACGGTAGTCGCTCTTTTTGGGCTTTCCGTCAATATATACCACCATGCCACCCGTCTTATGCTCCGATCCGAGGTTTGAGATATCATATGCCTCTATCCTTTCGGGCACGGAGTCAAGCTCCAAAAGCTCCATAAGTCTTATCAGTATGGAATTATCCTTTTCATATTCCTTAACGAACGCCTGCGCCTTTTCCCTCGCATTTGAGAAAACAAGCTCGCAAAGCTTTTTCATCTCGGTGCGTTGAGGCGTCCAAAGAGTGACTCTTCTTCCTGCCTGCTCACTGAGAAATTCGCAAAGAAGCTCTTCTTCAAGATGCACTGAGCTATCAAGAATAATTCTTTTCGGCACTGAATCCGAGCGCGAATAATAGTCGAACAAAAATGAGGTGAGTGTCTCATCATCAAGTATCTTGTCCGCACCGAAGAGGTATTCGTTCTTGCCATTCAAAATTCCCTCTCGAACGGAATAAATTGCTATACACGAGCAAAGCTCGTCAGCATAAAGCGCAATAACGTCGTATTCCTCGTCGGGTGAATCAACAACCTTTTGTCTTTCTCTGATCTTTTGAAGTGCACGGATAGTATCCCTACACTTGATAGCAGCCTCAAATTGCTCTGCCTCGGAATGAGCAAGCATCTGCTCTTCGAGTGTGGATATAGCTTGCTTTGTGTTACCCTTGAGAATATCCACGGCACATTTTATAAGCTCGTTATATTCCTCTTTTGTAACGTGCCCCTGGCAGACTCCACAGCACTGCTTCATCTGGTAGTAAAGGCACTCCCTACCCTTGCCGATATCCCTTGGAAATTTCAACTTGCAAGACGGAATGCCGAGCGTTTTGTTGAGCAAGGACATAATCTCAAAGGCAGTACCCGTACCCGAAAAAGGTCCGAAATACTTTGCCTTATCAGAAAGACGCGTTCTTGTGAAAACTATCCTTGGATATTCCTCATTTGTGATTTTGATATACGGATAGGAACGCGAATCCTTAAGCCTTATATTGTATCTTGGTGAATACTGCTTGATAAGGGAGTTTTCAAGCGAAAGCGCCTCAATCTCCGTGTCGCACAGTATGTAGTCAAATTCGAAAACCGAAGAAACCATTTTCTCGGTCTTTATATTCTTTTCTCCATTTTGGAAATATTGTGACACGCGATTTTTAAGCTTTGCAGATTTGCCAACATATATTACCTTGCCCGATCTGTCGCGCATAATGTAGACGCCGGGTCTTATAGGCAACTCGTTTGCCTTGACAAGCAATTCGGCTCTTGAAGCCATAAAATCACGCTCCCTTCAATAGAGTAAAGAGGCGAGGAGATAACTCCTCGCCATAATCTTAATTTAAAAAGCAATAAGAACGATTATTCTTCAAAGCCCTTGTCGATAAGCTCTGTAAGTCCCTCGATTGCAAGAGCCTCATCATGACCGTCTGCAACGATCGTGATTGTCATACCCTTAGCGATTCCCAATGAGAGAACACCAAGAAGGCTCTTAGCATTAACCTTGCGGTCATCCTTCTCAACCCAAATGGAGCTTGAATAGGTATTTGCCTTTTGAATAAAGAAAGTTGCAGGTCTTGCATGAAGTCCTATTGCATTTAAAATTTTTACCTCTTTAGTAATCATAACACGCTCCTAAATTCACTCTGCGAATAATAAAGCACTCAAAGTGCACAGTTTCTTAAGTATATTATAACAAGGAAAGCAGATAAAATCAAGGAAAAGTCTTTGTACGATTGCATAAACTTTTGACGAAAAATTATATTTTTTTAATGATTTTGCACATTTTTGCACAATTTCACAGCAAATTATGCTTTATATCGGCTCAATGGACAAAACTCTTATGGCAATTTCGATATGCTCGCTTACCGTTATAAGCTGCACGTTGGGAAGAAGATAGACACCTGATTCAAGATATAATCCCCTGTCCGTCATTTTGCCTCTTGCAAATATCCTTCCTACGATATTCAATCTCGTTTGAGCCGGATATTCACCCAAAGGGGATTGAGAAACTCCTTCCCCATTGTCATTATATTCATCACCATTAACGGTGTGAATGATTTCTCCATCCAATCTGCCTATCGGCTTTTTGGATGCTTTTATTCGAAAGAGATCCCCTTCAACAAGATATGACAGTGCCTCGTCTTGTACACCCTCCGACTTGAAGGTGATAATAAACTCCGTCATATCAGAATAGTTATCCTCTTTGTCAAATACAAGCGATCTCAAAAGAACGCCTAAGATACAAACTACTGCCAGAGCTATAATAAAAACGTCAATAGAATCAAAGCCTTGATTTGCGTATTTATTTTTGCTCATTATTCCTCCTATTTGATTTCAGGAACTGACGTGCATCTTATGGTGGCTGCAAAATGAGGGGATGCAACGTTTATCTTCATATTGTAAACGAGAAGAACTCCGTTGGCAATATAGCCAACGTCCTTCTGATAAACGCATTGAGTGATAACGTCAATGTAGACTGTGCTCTTCCCCTCAACAAAGTGCCACTCGGTCTTTTTGCCGACCTGCACCTCTTCTGCATAATCAAACATTCTTATTGAAGACACCGTGCCAAGAAATTCACCCTTGTCGGCATCAAAAATTTCATCACCGATTTGAATTCCGTTTGCTATCTCGGTGTCGATCCCACTTATCTCGATCTGATATTTTACGGTGACATCTGCAAGATCGTACTGACTTACGTCCATCCACCCAAACGGATCGAAAATATACACAAAGAACGCAGCAAGAGAAAGCACGGCAAGAAGGATAAGCACGTCCACAAAATTGAATCTTCCCTTTTTAGGAGATATATTTTTATTAATATTAGAATCCATAAATCCTCCTCTGCCTTAAAATCGGTATTCAGTATTTGTTAATGCTTAATTAGAAACAAATATGTCTATATCCACACTGCGACTGCTTCCGTTAACACGAGCAGCCTCGTCCGCCTTGAATTTTTCCTTTTCGTTAATCTTGGTCATAGCAACTGTCAAGCCAACGAATATCCAGAAAACAAGGAAAACTCTGTAGTTATAGAACACGTGATCGGTAAGGCCCATCACAAAGGTAGCGCAAACGCTTGCAAGTCCTGCCGAAATCATATTTCTTGATTTGCCGCCCCTTCTTCTCTCCTTAACGCCTGCAAAACACTTTTGAGTGAACATAAATGCAGTAACAAGGAAAACAACAAGACCGATAATTCCAATCTCAAGAAGTATTTGTAAGAAAATATTGTGGGCATGCATTACAGTCTCGGTGCCGGAAACTGCAAATTCGGGATATACACTGATAAATGCACTCTCACCTATGCCAATACCCGTCCAGAAATATTTTTCTATCATCTTCAAAACGCCATCCCAAGTCTCAAAGCGGTATGTGATGGAGCTGTCACTCATAGTAAATATGCTTATAAATCTATTAGAGATATTTTCGGGCACAAGATACAATGCCAAGGGCACTGAACCACAACCCAAAAGAATGAACCACACGCTTCTGAAATCAGAAACGAGCAAGAATACTACAACGGATACGATAAGTCCAAGCCACGCACCCCTTGACCAAGTGAGCACCGTGCAAACAAAGATGGACAAAACACAAAGGAAGTAAAAGCCTTTTTTGATCCCCTTATCCGTAGAAAGCATTTGTGCGAGTGCAAACGGGAAAACGATAACAAGATAAGCACCAAGCATATTGGGATTTCCAAGGAATGAGCTTACTCTTGCGTGAATATCGTCAAACTGTGAAAGATCGAGCTGAGCATAGTCCAAAACTCCACCCTCGATAACACCAAGCAAGGCAATAAGTGCCGTGGTAACTATCATAAGCTTAATGCCTCTATATATCCAGGTCTTTCTGATATAGGAGTTTACGATAAGGAAGTAGATGCTCAAAAATCCACAATACAAAAATGCTGATGCTGTGGATGAAGCACCACCCTTAGTAAATACTCCACCAAAGAAAATGAGAATGCCAAAGAGCAAAACTCCAAGGTCAACAAGCTCAAATCTCATTATTCTCTTTCCTCTTACAAACTTGAACAAAAATGCAAGCACTGTAAAGATAATGAGGAAGAGCAAGGCAAGTGACGGATTCTTTATCACGTTAACAAACGGAATAATAGCCATAATCGTCATAATACCAAGCTCGGGGAAGCTCATTATAACAACGAATGCCAGAACGAAAAGTCCAATTCCGATAAGATTCATAGGACTTATGAAATAGGTCAAGAAACCTAAAAATAGTGCTATTTCAAATGAAACGACGTAGCTTCCACCCTGGGAATTTTCATCGGGAGCAAGCTTTGTTTCGTCTATGCTCAATATCTGATTTACAATAAAGCCCGAGATCTTTCCTTTCAGCAATGCTTCACCCAAACGCTTTTTTGAAATCAAAAGCGGCAATGAGCAAAGAGCCATAATGATGCCTAAAATAACCGTTGGTTGAATATTGACGGTAAATCCTTCCTCACTTGTGGCATATTTAAGCATTGCGGCAAAAATTACTGAAAATGCGAAAGTGAAAACTCCAAGTCCCAATGCTCTTACGTATGTCTGCAGCAAAAGATGGCTAAGATATGAGAAAACTCTTCTTGTAAAGCTCTCCTCGTAGAGTGTAGCAATTTTTGCTTTGGAACGCACCTGGTTCTTTTTTCTATGGAAGAGTCGGTATATCGCGCCGTTTTTCCACTTGCGATTGAGATTTGTGTAAAGGTCTGCAAAAACAAAGCCTAAAAATCCGTTTTTCAAGCCTCTTGCAATGGCATCTGCAACACTTGCAAAAAAGCCACCCTTATATTTCTTCCTCTTTTTTGAAGTCTTTTTGCTTTTAGACTTAGGAGCCGCTATATTATTAGTATCTTGATTTTCTTCGCAAAAATTCTTGCTTTTTTCAAAGTTATTCAAAATATTATCTCCTCTTTAAAATTGAATCGGTTAATCCTCTAAAAGATCGGGACGCTTTTCCTTGGTAATCTCAAGGGATTTTGCCCTTCTCCACTTATCTATTTCGGCATGATTGCCCGAAATCAAAACGTCGGGCACCTTTTTGCCGTGAAATTCATAGGGACGTGTGTATTGGGGATATTCAAGCATTCCACATGAGATGCTCTCGTCCTCGTGACACTTTTTGTCTGCAAGAACGCCCTCACGAAGTCTTGAAACACAGTCAACAAGCACGCACGCGGGCAATTCACCACCGGTAAGCACGTAGTCACCGATAGAGATTTCCTCGTCAACAATTTCTTCAAGCACGCGAGAATCTATTCCCTCATAGTGACCGCAAAGGATAATAAGGTTGTCGTACTCGGCAAGCTCCATGGCTCTTTTCTGAGTAAGCACCTTGCCCTGAGGGCTCATATATATCACTCTGCTCTTAGCTTCCTCACCAAGAGATGCCCTTACCTCATTCTTGACAGCTTCATAGCAATCGTAAACGGGAGGAGCCATCATAAGCATTCCAAAGCCACCGCCGTAGGGGGTATCATCGACCTTGTTGTGCTTGTTGTTGGCATAATCTCTTATATTGTGCGCATGGACGGATACAAATCCACTTTTTTGTGCGCGACCTATTATGCTCTCACCAAGCACCGAGGAAACAAGCTCGGGAAAGAGCGTCATTATATCAAATCTCATCATATCAGTCAAGCATTCCTTCTATCAAAGATACAAAAATTCCACGGTCAAGATCAATTTCCTTAATAAATTCGGGAACGGCGGGAATGAGCTTTTTACCGTTCTTTGTGTTTATCTCATAAAGATCACTCGCACCAAGATTAAGTACGTCAGAAAGCTTGCCTATCTCCTCACCACTTTCAAGATCGATAACGGGGAGTCCCAAAAGATCGGCAATGAACACTGCGTCATCATCTATTGTGATATCATCTCTGTCTGCATAAACAACCGTGCCCTTCAAAAGCTCGGCTTGATTTATATCGGTAATGCCGTCAAGCTCAAAAAGAACGAACTGCTTGAAAACGGATGCTCTTTTAACCTTGTGAGGAACGTATTCAGCTCCCTTTTTCAAAAATACCTTTTTAAGAGATGCAAGGTCTTCGGGTGTGTCGCACCAGGACTCAAGCTTTAAGCCACCACGCACTCCGTGTGTATTTACGATTCTTCCGCATTCAAGAAACTGTGATTTATTCATATCAAATAAAGCAAAAATGCTTCCTTTCTTATATTTTTACATAATTATTTAGTTTATTATATCACATTTTATTTCCTTTTGCAAGAAAAACAAGTCTTTTTTACGTCATACTCGTCACCAAGTTGTGAATTTTTGTTAAATTTTCAAAAAAGTAGCAAATGCTCTTGAAAAAAAGCAAAGAATGTTGTATAATAATTGAGTTATCAATTGAATTTTTACGGAGGTAAATAAAATGATTAGACTTTTGACAAGTGGTGGCGACGATCTCCTCACTTCATTTTTCCCCATCATCATTCTCATCGTTATGTTTGTTGCGATGTACTTCCTCACAATCAGACCTCAGAAGAAGGCTGAAAAGGAAGCTGCAGAGATGAGAAACAACCTTGAAATCGGTGACGAGGTTACAACTATCGGCGGTATCATCGGTAGAATCGTTAGCATCAAGGAAGAAACTTGCGTTATCGAAACAAGCAGAGACGGCACAAAGATCCGTTTCCTCAAGTCAGCTATCAGCAAGGTTGACGTTAAGGCAGAAGACGCAAAATAATCAATAAAGAAGACCGTTAATTCACGGTCTTCTTTTTTTATTTGTATCAAGCGCCTCTTCATATTTTCACCCTGCCTTGAATATATTCTATAAAAAGCTCTCGGAGGAAATATGAAAACAAAGAAAATAAACAGAAAGCACATAACCCCAAATTCAAGGAGTGAAAATTCCACTGATGCACTGCTTAAAGCATCACTTATCTCACTTTTTGTCACTGCACTCATTTCGCTTTTGCTTATGCTCGTTGCCACAGGCATTGCCATCTCGTTGCCCGATCCCTTAAGCCTTGTTGAGCCGATAGGCTACGTATCTTTATACCTGAGTGCCTTCTTCGGCGGATTTGCTGCATCCAAGATAAACAAGCACTCTCCCTATCTTACAAGTACGTTTTGTGGCATAGGATTCGTTATTTTGACAATGATTATCTCGTTTGCCATTCCCCACTCACTTGCATCGGGAATGAATATTCCAACAAGGCTTTGCCTTCACGCCCTATCCCTTGCGACCTTCCCCATCGGTGCTTTAGCCGGAGTCAAGGGATCAAAGAAGAGCCGTCCCAAAAGAAAGAAACGAAAATAAAGCAAAGCAGTCCCACGCGCAAAATTACGCGTGGGACTTTGATTTTTTGTTTAATTGTTTGGAGAATGCCAATGCTTTCCGTCGGTGCAAATGATGTAGAATCCACTTTCCGAATCCTTTTTGAACATCCACCATCCATTGCTTTCCCACGCGCATTCTTTCACCGTGCCATCGTAATGGATTTCAACCTGCTTTTCAAAAACAGTACCTCTGATATTTAAGCAATAATTGGGGATCACTATCTTTTCAAGTGAAACACATCCAATAAATGCGCCATCCTCAATAAAGTAAATAATATTGCCAAGAGTTACGTTTTTCAATGAGGAACAGTTTTTGAAGGTGTCTTGGAGGATATTTTTTAAATTGTCACTCAAAACAACCGTTTCAAGTGAGGTGCAGCCCATAAACGCGCCAATTCCAACGAATGTTATAGATTTCGGCATTTCGAAGGATACAAGTGACACACAATCCTTGAAGGAATACTGACCGATATGATTAAAATACGATGCGGTCGCACGGATGACTACCTCTTTAAGAGCAGAGCAACCGGCAAATGCATAATCGTATATGGAATAAAGATTACCAACGCCAAAATCTATCTTTTCAAGATAGGGATTTCCCGAAAATGCCTTATAGCCAATTATCTCCGTACTAAACGGCAACTCAAATTCTGCATCCTTTTTGCCAAGAGGATAGTAAACAAGCTCCTCGTGGTTGCTTATAGATGAATAAATTACACCTTCAAACGTGTAATAGCTCTTGCTATGAGCATTCATATTTACCGCTTCAAGCGAGTGGCATTTGGAAAACATCTCGGGGTCAAATTTATCTACTTTACGGTTGAATTCCACAGCTTTAAGCGAATCACAGGAGTAAAACAATCCACCGTATGAAAAATCAAACACCAGGCATTCAAACACAAAGCGCTCAATCTTGTCACATTCGGCAAATGCAAGATCTCCTATATAGGTAACGTTCCTTGGAACGTATATAGACGAAAGAGCATCGCAATTATAGAACGCAGCCATTCCGATAGCCGCAAGTCCCTCGGGCAAGATTATCTCTTCCAAGGTAGAATCCATAAATGCGCCCTCTGCGATATATTTTACGTTCTCGGGCACAGTAAAGCTTGTGACTGACGGATCTCCCCCGTATTTAATAAGCATTTCGCCACTGGTATCGTAAAGACTGCCGTCTATTTCAACGTACTCGAGATTGCTATAATCCACCTCGATATACTTGATGCTGCTTTTTGAAAAAGCATTTGGGGCAATATTTTGCAAAAGTCCTGCAGGTATTTTAATGCTTGTCAATGACGAAGCATTATAGAAGGCATATTCATCAATGCTTTTAACTCCATTTGGAATCTCAACGTATTCAAGTGAGGTGCAAAACTGAAAAGCATATCCGCCTATTCTTGTTACACTTGATGGGATAGTTATACTCTCAAGGGATGAGCAATAATGGAACATAAATTCCGATATTGAAGTCAAGCCTTCAGGAAGATTTATCGACTTAAGACTTTGAAGGTCATGGAAGAGATATTCTGCATCCTTTAATGTATTTGGTAATATTATCTCCTTAAGATTTTCGCATCCCTCGAACGCACCACCGGCCATTATTTCAACGCCATCTTCTATCACAATCCTCTCAAGAGCTATGCATCCTGCAAAGGCATATTCCGGAATGACCTTTATCGTGCCCGGTACTGTAATGCTTTCAAGATAGATGCATCCCTCAAATGCATTTTCTGCAATGATTTTAGTGTCGGGATGAATCACACAGGAGGTAATATCAGAGCGGTATCCGTCATATGGCGGAGTTGCGGGTGTTGCAAGCTCAACGTCGTCAAAATCGTCTGCTATATAGTTCATAGCTGATGCCGTGGGTGTATCATCCTGTTCCTTTGCCTTAACAAGGGCAAAGTAGGGATTGTCCTTTGTTCCAAGGTAATAAGCGTTGCTATATTCGTTATATTCGAGATATTTTGACGCGTTATCATAAAAATCACGATCAATATTATTCAACGTTTCGGGGAGAATCAAGGTCGTATAAATGCTTGGAAGCTTAAACCATGATTCTTCTCCAAGGCTCGTTACGGGCTTACCTCCATATTCGGAGTCAATCTCAACGTAAGTTCCTGCCCAGATCGTTATATCTCTGACAGCGCTGCCGGATGAATATGTACGATATTCGATACCATTCTTCAAAGCAACGCTTGAACAAGCCGTGCAAATCATAGATACGACAAGCAAAAAAGCTAAAATAACTATTCGTTTTTTCATAGTACAGCCTCCTTTATAGGGTAATATATAGATAAATTATAACATCCTATATCTAAGTAGTCAACATTTTTCTCAAAAAGTGTAATAAAACAAGAAAAAAGTGTCCAAATGGACACTTTTTTACAAGTTATATATCTTTTTTGCATTTTCGAATGTGATTTCAGCTATCTCCTCGCAGGTCTTCTGACACACACTCGCAATCGCACCAACGGTAAATTCAAGATTTGCCGAATGATTCATCTTTCCCCTATAGGGATGGGGCGCAAGATAGGGTGCATCCGTTTCGATAAGGAGTCGGTCAAGAGGAACGGTGGAAAGCACCTCGCGAACGCGAGAAGCATTTTTAAAGGTCACCACGCCCGAAAAAGAGATGTACCATCCCCTTTTCACAAGCTCACGAGCCATCTCACTTGAACCACTGTAGCTATGAAAGATTCCCTTCACCTTGGGGTATTTGAGTGCCATTTCAAAGCAATCTCCGTGTGCCTCTCTATCGTGGATGATAACGGGCAAGCCATACTTCTCTGCCATCTGCATTTGTCTTTCAAACACGTATCTTTGCTTTGCCTTGACTTCTTCAGTAAGATTTTCAAGATGGTAATCAAAGCCGATTTCACCAATAGCAACTATTTTATTTTTCTTTCTTGCTTCTTCGCTTGAAACGCTCTCTTCGATTATATCAAGAGCCTTTTCGATATCGTCGATATAGAGGCAATCCTCGGGATGAATGCCCGATGAAGCATACATATTTTCATATGCACACGCCTGCTCGATGCACTCCTTCAAATTATCGGGATTAGTTGCGATATTGACGATAGCGCCAACGTTTTCTGCAAATATCTTATCAAGAAGAGCCTTAGCTCCTCCCTCATATTCGTTAAACCACGCGTCAAAATAATGCGCATGCGAGTCAAAATATTTCATATTTCACCTGTTGATTCGGATAATACTTGATTTATCGGTGCACTCAAACAAATCTTAATAAAAAAGTTTCGTCCACCATTTTCAAATCAAGGGGGAATTTCTTCCCCCTTTAATTATTTATCTGATTCTTTCTCCAAGGGGAGTTTCGTTATCAAGGAAGATAACTCTTACCTGCTCCTCACCGGATGCAAGTATCATACCGTTGGATTCGATTCCGCAAAGAGTTGCGGGCTTGAGGTTTGTAACAAGAACGATCTTCTTGCCGATAAGCTGATCGGGTGTGTAGAATTTAGCAATTCCACTGACAACCTGTCTCTGCTCATAGCCAAGGTCCACCTTAAGCTTCAAAAGCTTCTTTGCCTTAGGTACGGGCTCGCACTCGATAACCTTTGCTGTGCGAAGCTCAACCTTCATAAAGTCCTCGATGCCGATAAGTGCAAGACCTTCGGGCTTTTCAATCTTGGGCTCTTCCTCTTTCTTTGCTGCTGCAAATCTTGCCTTTCTCTTCTCTTCAAGCTCGGCAAGCTTCTTTTCCTCGTCAACGCGAGCAAAAAGAACCTTAGAGTCAAAAACGAAGTTGCCTGCCTTAACACCACCAAACTTATCCTCTGTGCCAATAGTGTCAAGAGTGCATGCCTCAACGCCAAGCTCTCTCAAAATCTCTTCACTTGTTTCGGGGATGAAGGGAGCAAGCATGATAGCGCCCCAACGAATTGTTTCAAGAAGGTTATAAAGCACTGTGCCAAGTCTTTCTCTCTTGCTCTCGTCCTTTGCAAGAACCCAGGGAGTTGTCTCGTCGATGTACTTATTTGCTCTTGAGAACATATCAAACACGTAAGAAAGTGCATCTGCAAGATGGAAATCATCCATAGCCTTGATATAGGAATCATATGCCTTAAAGCAAGCTGTCTTAAGCTCGTTGTCAAGCTCTTCGCATGCATTGGGAGCAAGGATCTCCTTATCGAAATACTTCTTTTCCATGTCAAGTGTACGCTTAACAAGGTTACCAAGGTTATTTACAAGGTCTGTATTGTATCTCTTGATTACTGCCTCATATGTGATTGAACCGTCATTTGCATAGGGCATCTCGGAAAGAGCGTAGTAACGAACGGCGTCAACTGAGAATTCGTCTGCAAGCTCGTCAGCGTAAATTACGTTGCCCTTGGACTTGGACATCTTGTCCATACCGAAGTTGAACCAAGGATGACCGAATACCTTCTCAGGAAGGGGAATATCAAGCGCCATAAGGAAGATGGGCCAGTAGATAGTATGGAATCTAAGAATATCCTTACCGATGATGTGAACGTCACAGGGCCACCACTTCTTGAAATTCTCACTCTGCTCCTCAAAGGACTTGTCGGGATCAAAGCCGATGGCTGTAATATAGTTTGAAAGAGCATCAAGCCAAACGTATGTTACGTGCTTGGGATCAAAATCAACGGGAATACCCCACTTAAATGATGTACGGGATACGCAAAGATCCTGAAGACCACCCTCAACCTTAAGGAAGTTGTTGATCATTTCCTTCTTTCTTGATTCGGGCTGAATGAATTCGGGATTTGCCTCGATATGAGCAATGAGCTTATCAGCATACTTGCTCATCTTGGAGAAATATGCCTCCTCTTCAGCTCTCTGCACGTCGCGTCCACAGTCGGGGCACTTGCCACCCTCTGCCTGAGTTTCTGTGAAGAAGGATTCACAGGGTGTGCAATACCATCCCTCGTACTTGCCCTTATATATGTCGCCCTGATCATAGAATTTCTTGAACATCTTCTGAACAGCGCGTTCGTGATAATCGTCTGTAGTTCTGATGAAATAATCGTAGGATGTGTTCATCTTGTCCCAAACACCCTTGATTTCACCGGCAACTGAGTCAACGTATGCCTTGGGTGTAATACCTGCTTCCTTTGCAAGGTCCTCAATCTTCTGACCGTGCTCGTCAGTACCTGTGCAGAAGAAAACGTCAAATCCGCGTGCTCTCTTATAGCGAGCAACTGCGTCACTCATAATAACCTCGTATGTGTTACCAAAGTGAGGCTTTCTTGACGCGTATGCAATCGCAGTTGTCAAATAGTATTTTTGTTTATTCATAATGTACTCCTTCTCTCTTGCGAATGGGCAAGAGATATGTATTTTTATGTTTAAATTGTCAATTTTAGCTTAATGTAATAAAAATCAGTTCTTGCCCCAACGCTTGATTATCTCGTCAACAACAAGTCTCACTGCAAATTCGATGGAATCTGCCTCAATCGTGCAAGCCGCTGCCTTTGCATGTCCGCCACCGGAAAAATGCTTTGCAACAACGCTTACGTCAAACGAGCAGGATGATCTCATAGAAATTCTGAACAAACGGTATGCCGTTGACTGACGGGCTGAGATCGCTATCTTTACACCGTCAATAGCTCTTGCCACGTCGACAAGTGTTTCAAGATGCTCATCTTCAAGCTCAAGCTTTTGCTTAAGCTCATAGGGGAAAATCACCGCCGCAATCTTACGGTTGTGATAAAAGCTCATGTTTTGAAAGCCTGCAGCCTCGGCAGCAAGCATTTTTTCACTCTTGCAGTCAAAAAGTTTGTGGTTTATCTCAGCAGAGTCAACACCTGCATTGATAAGCTCAGCCGCACAAAGATGCGTGTGGGGAGAAACGTTTGAATATTTAAAGCATCCCGTATCGGAGCTGAGAGCTGCGTAAACGAGGTCGTATGCATCCTTGGGAATGCTTTCGAGTCTACCCGTTTCGCAAAGTCTTTTTGCGATCATATAGATTATCTCACCACTTGCCGCATAGTCGGCACGGATGTAATAATCTGCATATTTGGTTCCGTTTTGGTGGTGGTCGATCATAAGGTCGATCTTGCCCTCAAAAAGGCTTTGAAGATTACCAAGCTGACTGGGACTTGCAGTATCAACCGTGATAACTCTTTCAAACTCAAACGTATTGTCGATATTTTCAAATCTTGCACTTCTCTGATGCGCTTCAGTAAGAAATGCAAGGCGCGAGGGAATCTCACTCTCGCAAGTGCAAAGCACCTTGGAGCCCATAGCCTCAAGAATGAGCTTGAGGGCAAAGGATGCTCCGATCGCGTCCGCGTCGGGACGCACGTGGAAGATTATAAGCGTGTTCTTTTTTTCGGCTAAGAGGTCGCAAACCTCATCAAGCTGATATTCTTTAAAATCTCTCATTCTTCGTCACCGGCGCTTTCTTCAAAATCCTCTGTAAATGTAATGCTGTTGAGCAATTTTGAAATGTGCGCGCCGTGTGCCACGCTGTCGTCAAGAATAAAAGTAAGCTCGGGAGTGATTCTGAGATTAAGTCTTTGTGCTATCTGGGAACGAATGTATCCCGAAGCCGCCTTCAATCCCTTGGAAAGCTCCTTCTTATCGCCCATAAGAGCGCTGTAATATATTTTTGCGAACTTGAGGTCGGGAGTAACGTCTACTGCTGTAACGCTAACGAAAGCTCCACTGACTCTGGGATCCTTAACGTCTCTCAAAATAGAGGAAAGCTCCTTTTGAACCTCATCATTGATTCTGCCTCTGCGATAATTTGCCATTTTTTCACCGTCCTTCTGCCACCGAAAGCCAATAGCCTGCTTTATCGGTGCTTTTTACATAATAATTCATATTAGTATAACATAAATAAGTAAAATTATCAATAGAGGATAAAATATTTTTAAAAAACTTTTATGCTTTAGTTCGTACAGGACATTGTTTACACAAAAAGCACCCACTGATGTGGGTGCTTAAAATTTGTATTTTTATTTTCTCTTAACGGGAACCCAGATTTCACCGTCAATTTCAGATGCGTAAAATTCAATATTATAGTTTCCTGCAAGCTCATATTCGGATGAGTTTGGAAGCCACTCGGTCCAAATTTGTGTGTTTACAGTTTGAAGTGCCTCGGGGCATGCTCCGTGATAGGGGAAAACTGCCCACGTGCCTCCCTCAAAGGTTCTTGTTTCGCATCCCTTTGGGATATCATTGCACGGAAAATAGAGATCTGCAATAAGATATTCAAGCTCCTTGCCCTCGCCGTCAAGACAAACGCCAAATACTCCCTTGATGACTTCGCCACCACCGGTTGCGTAATGCTCCTCCCAAAACTTAGGAATTTCTTGATATGACGTTTCGACGTTGAATTTCTTGCATTTCCCCACTACTGTAAAAGTAGCTTTTTCAACAATTTTATAATCCATGATCGCGCCTCCTTGTAAAGTTAAATTGATAATGAGAGGTGAAAAACTTTTGATTTTTGCACCCTTCTCTCTTGATGCAGAGGGATTTATTCCGTGAAATTTTGTAAATGCACGTGCAAAGCTATCGGGGGAATCGTAACCATATTTCATAGCAACGTCAATCACCTTAACAGAAGAGCCTGACAGCTCCTCGGCAGCACGCGAAAGACGTCTGTTTCTGATATATTCACCTATAGTCATGCCACAGGTCGCATTAAATATCTTTTGAAAATAGAACGGTGAAAGATAAGCTCTTGCTGCAATATTTGAAATCTCAAGCTCCTTGCACAAATTGTTTTCTATATATTCAATGGCATTTTGCAATCCTTGCGTCAATTCGTCCATTATTTCACTCCCCTTCATCTTCTAAAGGTATTATAACACAAAAAACAAAATCCCTCCCGACTTTTTGTGCTTTTTGGGGAGGGATTAATGTTATTTCAGATAGCAAAACCTTACTAATGCTTTTCTTTGTAATAAAAGACCGAAAAAAAATGATTGGCAAAAAGAGAGCAGTTTCGTCCATGCTACCAGTCCACCTTTGAAAAAGCGGATCAAACGATCATAAAATCAAGTTCTAATCCTTACTGTGCCGCGTCAACGATGGCATTGAACTTTTCAGCAACGAGTGATGCACCGCCGATAAGACCGCCATCAACGTTAACCTTGGAAAGAAGCTCATTTGCATTCTTTTCGTTCATAGATCCGCCGTACTGAATGATGATCTCTTCAGCAGCATCTGCACCGTAAAGCTCTGCAACAACGTTACGGATAGCACCGCAAGTTTCATCTGCCTGCTCGGGAGTAGCTGTAAGGCCTGTACCGATAGCCCAAACGGGTTCATATGCGATAATAACGTTCTTAAGATCCTCTGCAGAAATACCTGCAAGGTCGAGCTTTGTCTGCATTGCAACAACCTCGTTTGTGATGCCTGCAAGTCTTTCCTCTTTAACCTCACCAAGGCAAAGAAGAACCTTAAGACCGGCTGCAAGAGCAGCCTTTGTGCGAAGGTTTACAGTTGTGTCTGTCTCACCAAAATACTGACGGCGCTCGGAGTGACCGATAATAACGTATTCAACACCGATTTCCTTAAGCATCTTAGCAGAGATCTCACCTGTGAACGCGCCCTTTTCTTCAAAGTGAACGTTCTGTGCACCGATCTTGATGTTAGAGCCCTTAGCTGCCTCCATAGCGGATGCAATTGTTACAAAGGGAGCGCAGAAAATAATGTCGCAATTATTCTTGCCCTCAACCATGGGCTTGATTTCATTGATAAAAGCAGTTGCCTCAGAAGGTGTAAAGTTCATCTTCCAGTTACCTGCGATAACGTATCTTCTCATATTGATTTCTCCTTTATTCGTAACTTTGCAGTGCCATTTTGAATAGCACTGCAAAATATCAGTTAATTATTTGTCTTCAAGACAAGCGATACCGGGAAGCTCAAGACCTTCAAGGAATTCAAGAGATGCACCGCCGCCTGTGGAGATGTGTGTGATCTTAGAAGCAAAGCCAAGTGTTTCGCAAGCTGCTGCAGAGTCACCACCACCAACGATTGTTGTTGCAGAGGACTTAGCAAGAGCGTCTGCCATTGCGATAGTACCCTTTGCAAGTGTGGGGTTCTCGAATACGCCCATAGGACCGTTCCAAACAACTGTCTTAGCGTCAAGAACTGCCTGAGAGTAGAGAGCCTGTGTCTTTGTACCGATGTCGCAACCCTCGCGATCAGCAGGGATAGCGTCTGCTTCAACCTCAAGTGTTTCAACAGGAGCATCGATGGGGTTGGGGAATTCTGCGATAGTTACAACGTCAACGGGGAGGAGGAGCTTAACGCCATTAGCCTCTGCCTTTGCCATCATTTCCTTGCAGTAATCGATCTTTGTATCATCAAGCAAGGACTTGCCAACGCCATAGCCCTTAGCTGCGAGGAATGTGTATGCCATACCACCGCCGATGATAAGTGTGTCAACCTTTGTAAGAAGGTTGTTGATAACGTTGAGCTTATCTGCAACCTTAGCACCGCCAAGGATAGCAACGAAGGGACGCTCGGGAGTTGTAAGTGCCTTACCCATAACGCCGATTTCCTTCTGAATGAGGTAACCGCAAACTGCGGGAACGTTACCGTACATAGCAACGCCTGCTGTTGTAGCATGAGCTCTGTGAGCTGTACCGAAAGCATCGTTTACGTAGATATCGCAGTACTTAGCAAGCTCTTTTGCAAAATCCTCGCCGTTCTTCTCTTCTCTTGCGTCGAAACGAACGTTTTCAAGAAGAACTGCCTTGCCATTTTCAAGAGCAGCAACCTTAGCCTGAGCATCAGCACCGATGATATCCTCAGCAAATGTTACCTTGCCGTCAAGGTACTCGTTAAGACGAGCTGCAACGGGAGCAAGTGTAAGGGACTTTTTGTCGTTCTTGAGAGCCTTTGCAAGAAGCTCAGCCTTAGCTGCTTCTCTTTCTTCCTCAGGAAGAGCCTCAACCTTCTTCTTTTCCTTCTTAGTAAGACCGAAGCCTTCTGTAAGGATATTGTGGGGCTTGCCCATGTGAGAGCAAAGAACAACCTTTGCACCCTTGTTAAGCAAATACTTGATTGTGGGGAGAGCCTCAACGATTCTCTTATCGCTTGTGATCTCGCCATCCTTAAGGGGTACGTTGAAATCGCATCTTACAAGCACTCTCGCGCCTTCAACGATCTCAATATCTTCAATAGATTTCTTGTTGTAGGTCATTTTTGATAAATTCCTTTCATTACGTATTCGGGCAGGTATTTATTTTAGCCCAATTTTCACCATTTATTAATATATCACACTTTTGTCAATTTATCAATAGATTTTGAAACATTTTATTTGAATTTGTGAAAATTTTGGCAAAACCTAATTTTTGTTCGTATGTAAGTGAATTTTAAATTGGAATTTAGCGGTGTGTTCGCACTCGCTATGCGCGATTGTTTTGCCTCGCTTTTTCAAAAGCGAGCGCCCCACGCGTAGTGGCGCGGTTCAAGGGCGCGTAGCCCTTGGCTCAGCGTTTCTTTTGTTAGCTTTTCTTTGCGCTTATTTCGTCAAAGAAAAGCGGCTAAAAAGTCTTGGTATCAAAGGTTAGTTCGTCTTTGAAACGCTTTTTTCTTTGGAACAAAAGCCACAAAGAAAAAAGCTTGGCAAAAAAGAAACGGCGTATTGCAGGCTTGCGCAGCCTGCCCCGCGCCACTACTGGTGGAGAGCCACCTTTAAAAAGGTGGACGAAACAATCGCGCGTAGCGAGTGCAATCGCACCGCTAAATCCCAATTTAAAATTCACTCACATACGAACAAAATTAGATTTTTGCCAAAAGTTTCACAATTTCAAAGAAAATGTTTCAAAATCTCTTGATAAATTGACAAAAGTGTGATATATTAATAAGTGGTAAAGATTGGGCTATTGA